>NZ_NEJX01000059.1:0-597 GCF_002113245.1 Pseudomonas sp. B13(2017) | reverse complement strand
CTGGTGACCTTGACCGCGACCAAGACCGACAAGGACGGCGACAGCGCCCAGGCCACCCTCAACATCGGCCAAAACCTGGTGTTCAAGGATGACGGCCCAAGCATCAGCACCACCGGCACGGAACCAGTCCTGACCGTCGATGAAACGGACCTGACGACGGACGCCACCCAGAGCTTAGCCGCCAACTTCACCTCGGCCTTCGGCGCCGATGGCGCCGGTACGCTCACCTACGCCCTGGGCGTGGTGGTAGGCGCTTCCGGCCTGACCGACACGGCTACCGGCTCGGCAGTCAACCTGTCGCTCAACGGCACTGTGGTGGAAGGCCGTTCGGCCGTCGGCAACCACCTGGTGTTCACCGTCAGCGTCGCCAGCAACGGCGAGGTCACCCTCGACCAGCTTCGTGCCGTCGTACACCCAGACACCAACGACCCCAATGACTCGCAGACCCTGACCGCCGACAACCTGGTGACCTTGACCGCGACCAAGACCGACAAGGACGGCGACAGCGCCCAGGCCACCCTCAACATCGGCCAGAACCTGGTGTTCAAGGATGACGGCCCGAGCATCAGCACCACCGGCACGGAACCAGTCCTGACC
>NZ_NEJX01000058.1:0-612 GCF_002113245.1 Pseudomonas sp. B13(2017) | reverse complement strand
ACCCTGACCGCGACGGACACCGTGGCCGAAGGCGGCAAGATCACCTACACCGCTACCTTGACCAACAAGGCCGGCACTGACCTGGTGATCAAACTGAGCAACGGTGAAAGCATCACCATCGCTGCGGGCTCGAAAGAAGCCTCGATCACCATCGATGCGCCGAGCGACGATGTGTATGTCGATGCCGAAGACCTGAGCGTGACCGTCACCGGAACCACCGGTGGCGACTTCGAGAAACTCGACGTCAGCAGCACCGCGGCTGTGACCAAGGTCACTGACACCATCGACACCACTACCGTCACCCTGACCGCCACGCAAAGCGTGGTCGAGGGCGGCGTAGTGACCTACACCGCGTCGGTTAACCACAAGGTCACCGGTTCCGATCTGGTAGTGAAACTGGCCAACGGCCAGACCATTACCATTCCGGTGGGCGAGTCGTCGGCTTCGGTACCGTTCACCGCGCCGAACAACGTCCATAACACCAACCTGGACCTGACCAACAAGATCACCGACATCTCGGGCGGCAATTACGAGAAGACCGTGGCCGTTGGTGAACCGGTGACCACCGTCACCGATAATCCTGCGACTCCGGACATCACCACGCTCACCCTG
>NZ_NEJX01000009.1:0-217340 GCF_002113245.1 Pseudomonas sp. B13(2017) | reverse complement strand
TGCCGGGTGGCTCAGGGTGCCGGTGATGGTTGTGGTGTGGCCTTCCTGCACGGTATTACCGGTGAGGGTCAGCGTTACTGCATCGCCGCCATTCGGCGTACCCGGGGTGCCAGGGTTGCCTGGCGTGCCCGGTTCGTCGGTGATCTGCAGGGTCACTGGGTCGCCTTTGACCAGGTTTTCAAAGACCTGTTTGCCGGTGCCTTGCTCGGTGATTCCGTTGATGGCGATGCTTGGAGCACTGCTGCCGACATAGACGTTGTCCGCCAGGACGCCTGACTGCGAGCCACTGACCTGGCCCGCAGGGATGTTGATTACCTCGCCGTTGCTCAGTGTGATGGACAGGCCACCGTGCTGACTCAGATCGGCACCGGCCGGGCCGGTCAGGGTGATGGTGTAGGTCACCGCCTGGCCTTCCACTGCCGGGTTCGGCGAAATGCTCAGCTCGGCCTTCACGGTGTCGACGGTATCGTTCACGGTGATCGTCGTGGTGGCGCTGGTGTTCAGGTTTTCAAAGTTGTGGCTACCGGCATCGGCCACGCTGACGGTCTGGGTTTCACCGTCCTTGAACACATCATCGCTCTGGGCCACGAACGGATTGGTGGTCGCAGTAAGCGCACCCTCGGCAAAGCTCAGGGTCTGGCCGTTGCTCAGGGTGACGGTGAAGGCTTGGCCTGCCGGGTGGCTCAGGGTGCCGGTGATGGTCGTGGTGTTGCCTTCCTGCACGGCATTGCCGGTGAGGGTCAGCGTCACTTCATCGCCGCCATTCGGCGTGCCCGGGGTACCAGGGTTGCCTGGGGTACCCGGCTCGTCGGTGATCTGCAGGGTGACCGGGTCGCCTTTGACCAGGTTTTCAAAGACCTGTTTGCCAGTGCCTTGCTCGGTGATTCCGTTGATGGCGATGCTTGGAGCACTGCTGCCGACATAGACGTCGTTCGCCAGGTTAGCGGTTTGCGACGCGCTGACCTGGCCCGCAGGGATGTTGATCACCTCGCCGTTGCTCAGCGCGATGGACAGACCTCCGTGCTGACTCAGGTCGGCACCGGCAGGACCGGTCAGGGTGATGGTGTAAGTCACTGCCTGGCCTTCCACGGCCGGGTTCGGCGAAATGCTCAGCTCGGCCTTCACGGTGTTGATGGTATCGGTGACCGTGAGGGTCGTGGTGGCACCGGTGTTCAGATTTTCGAAGTTGTGGCTACCGGCATCGCTCACGCTGACAGTCAGGGTTTCGCCGTCACGGTACACATCATCGCTCTGCGCCACGAACGGTGCGGTGGTCGCGGTGGTGGCGTCCTTGGCGAAGCTCAGGGTCTGGCCGTTGCTCAGGGTGACGGTGAACGCTTGGCCTGCCGGGTGGCTCAGGGTGCCGGTGATGGTCGTGGTATTGCCTTCCTGCACGGCATTGCCGGAGAGGGTCAGCGTCACTTCATCGCCACCATTCGGCGTGCCTGGAGTGCCAGGGTTGCCTGGAGTACCCGGTTCGTCGGTGATCTGCAGGGTCACCGGATCACCTTTGACCAGGTTCTCAAAGACCTGTTTGCCGGTGCCTTGCTCGGTGATCCCAGAGATAGCGATGCTCGGAGCACTGCTGCCCACATAGACGTCGTTCGCCAGGTTAGCGGTTTGCGACGCACTGACCTGGCCAGCAGGGATGTTGATCACCTCACCGTTGCTCAGGGCGATGGACAGACCGCCGTGTTGAGTCAAATCGGCACCGGCCGGCCCGGTCAGGGTAATGGTGTAAGTCACCGCCTGGCCTTCCACGGCCGGGTTCGGCGAGATGCTCAGCTCGGCCCTCACGGTATCGACGGTGTCGGTCACAGTGAGGGTAGAAGTTGCACCGGTATTGAGGCTGCCAAAGCCATGATCGCCCGCATTGGTGACGGTGATGTTCTGGATTTCACCGTCCTGGAACACATCATCGCTCTGGGCAGCGAACTCACCGGTCGTTGCGACCGTTTCACCGGCTTTGAACGACAAAGTCTGGCCATTGCTCAGGGTCACCGTGAAATCCCTGCCCGCCGGCTGGCTCAGGGTACCGGTGATGCTGGTCAGCCCCCCTTCCTGCACATTGGTGCTGCTCAGGGTCAGCGTGGCCGCAAGCGGCTGAGGCTCGGGTGGTAATTCAGGTACTAGCACCGCTGCCTGCTGTGCCGGTGTTGCATTGCCCACGAACTCTCGCGCTTGCTCAACAGCAACGCCAAGTGGCCCGGTGGGGAAACCAATGGTGGGGGCGACCGACCCGCCCACTGCTTCAAGCATCACAAACGAATGGCCGCCTCCGATGCCACCAGGGTTCGCACCTGCCCCGGTTGGGCCTGCCGCGGTCGCTTCGAGTGCGGTTGTCGGGTCAGCACCGGCGGCGATGGCTTGTTGCAGCTCGTCAACGGATGGTGCGGCCTGCGCAGTGGCTGCGCTCAGGTCGGCCACGCTATCTGGGGCATCGGCACTCCACTGTGTGTCGCGCCCCAGGTCGAGGATGCGCCCATCGGCCAGTTCCAGGCTCACCGCGCCACCAGGGCCGGTCTGGATCTGTTCACCCGCGAACACTCGATCCCCTTCCACAAGCACACGCTGGGTGCCCTCTGGGGAAATAGCGATTACCTGGCCAACAATACTTTTGACTATGGCGATGCTCAAGGCGGCTCTCCCGGGTAACGTGTGCGATTGGCTTCCATGTTCGGCCATGCTTCGAGTGTTGTCGGCTGGCTACAAGGATGGTTTATTTTTATTAGTGTTTATTTTTTGACGCCAACTATCAGGCTTAGTGATTCAACCTTTATATAACACCGCTATTGATATCAGTTACCCAATAATAAACAACAAAACAAATAATGGCCTAATGACATTTCGATATTAAAGAAGATATTTTTTGCTTCTACCTGCAAGCTACAGCCACCCTACTCGCAATCTGGAGCATTGGTATCAGCGGCTATAGAGAAAGATAAATGCGAGCGTCACTCGTTTCCTCTATTCCGTTTGTCCTCGCTCCGTCCGGGGCGGCCCGAAGCCTGCCCAAAGTGTCAGGTTTTGAAACAGCTTCATGCCTGTTCAGGAGCCGACAGACCTGCAACTTTTTACATCGGGTGCTTGTTCCCCAGCATCTTGCGAGAGCGCTGCATCCAGAGAAGATATTTAACATTCGCGGCCCGACAAGATATTGGCTTGCTCCGAGCACAAAATATTGTCGCGCGTAGAATGGCTCGCCGTCGTTTACGAAACCCCTAACAATCCAGCGGGAACTGGCGCGCGTAGTTATCGTAAATGGGTCAACGACTGGTCACCCGAATAGATTATCAACCGTCTACAGATCGATTTTCCGGACGATAAGTCTATGCGGCTCTGTGAGGGAGCAATTTGTCAGGCTCTCTACATTCAGGCACGAGAGGCCCTCAAACGTGAACAAGCGGCAAGTTCATAGGCCTGAACCGTTCTGCAACTGGAACGCTGATCGAGCGCTCAACCCGATTCACAGTGCTCGTCCATTTGTCTCGCGAGGGAGGCCAAGGGCTTGCTCCCGGGTGAAGGGGCAAGGCCCAAAAAACAAAAAAGCCCTGAATAATCAGGGCTTTAATGAGGAATGATGGCGGAAGCGTAGAGATTCGAACTCTAGGATAGTTGCCCATCGACGGTTTTCAAGACCGTTGCCTTAAACCACTCGGCCACGCTTCCAGCTCGTTTTGCGGCCGCCATAATACCGTAATGAAACAAGCTGTCAAACTCTCTGTGTCGCGGGTTGCGGGAGCTCTGATAGACTCCTAGCATCTGAACGTCTGAAAACCACAGGTTTACCAAGGAGTGTCGCCATGCGCGAACAGGATTACGCCGTACACCACGGCCAGCAGGTCGAGCAGCAGGAGATCAGCAAGGTCCTGCGCAACACGTACAGCCTGCTGGCGCTCACCCTCGCCTTCAGCGGTGTCATGGCCTTCGTGGCCCAGCAGATGCGCGTCGGCTACCCGAACGTGTTCGTGGTACTGATCGGCTTCTACGGGCTGTTCTTCCTTACCAACAAACTGCGTGATTCGGCCTGGGGCCTGGTGTCCACCTTCGCCCTCACCGGCTTCATGGGCTTTATCCTCGGCCCTATCCTCAACCGCTACCTGGGCATGGCCGGTGGCGCCGAGGTGGTCAGCTCGGCATTTGCCATGACTGCCCTGGTGTTCGGCGGCCTGTCGGCTTATGTGCTGATTACCCGCAAGGACATGAGCTTCCTCAGCGGCTTCATCACTGCGGGCTTCTTTGTCCTGCTGGGTGCTGTCGTGGCCAGCTTCTTCTTCCAGATCAGCGGCCTGCAACTGGCGATCAGCGCTGGCTTCGTGCTGTTCTCGTCGGTCTGCATCCTGTTCCAGACCAGCGCGATCATTCACGGTGGCGAGCGTAACTACATCATGGCGACCATCAGCCTGTATGTGTCCATCTACAACCTGTTTGTCAGCCTGCTGCAGCTGTTTGGCATCATGGGTCGTGATGACTGATTGATTGCTGCAAGAGAAAGCCCGCTTCGGCGGGCTTTTTTTATGGGAGCGGGTTCACCCGCGAACACCGGCGCAGCCGGTGCCAGGCACCGCGTTGGTTTCTTCGCGGGTGAACCCGCTCCCACAGGGTCCGCGCAGGTTTCAGGCTTGAACAAACAGCACCAATAATTGACCATAAAGTCAGATAATCAGGCAAATGGTCGTCGATCATGCCGCCATCGTGCTTTTCTCTACCCCAATTCGCCATCACCCCGTAGAATGCGCTCCTTTTTTCTTCCGGGGCAGCTTTTCGCAATGAGCTCACACGAACACAGCCCAGGCGCGGCGGCGCCTGCCAATGAACTGGTGCTTGGTCTTGAGGACAAGCCACGGCTGTTGATCGGCCTGCTGGCAGCACTGCAGCACCTGCTGGCGATCATCGTGCCGATCGTCACCCCTGGCCTGCTGATTTGCCAGGCGCTGGGGGTTTCCGCACGTGATACCAACCTGATCGTCTCCATGTCGCTGGTCATCTCGGGTATCGCCACCTTCGTCCAGTGCAAACGCTTCGGACCGTTCGGTGCCGGGCTGCTGATCGTCCAGGGCACCAGCTTCAACTTCGTCGGCCCGCTGATTGCCGGCGGGGCGCTGATGGTCAAGCAAGGTACGCCGGTGGAAGGCGTGATGGCGGCCATCTTTGGCGTGGTAATCGCCGGCTCGTTCGTCGAGATGGGCGTGTCGCGCATCCTGCCCTTCGTCAAACGCCTGATTACCCCGCTGGTCACCGGCATCGTGGTGCTGATGATCGGCCTGACCCTGATCAAGGTCGGCCTGATCAGCATGGGTGGTGGCTTCGGCGCCATGGCCAATGGCACCTTCGCCAATGGCGAGAACCTGCTGCTGTCGGGCGTGGTGCTGGCGATCATCGTCATCCTCAACCGCATCCCGGTGGTGTGGATGCGCAGCTGCGCCATCGTTATCGCCCTGGCGGTCGGCTATGCGCTGGCCGGTTACCTGGGCCGCCTGGATTTTACCGGCATGCACGAAGCCGCGCTGTTCCAGGTGCCGACGCCGCTGCACTTCGGCCTGGGTTTCTCCTGGGCACTGTTCATCCCGATGCTGGTGATCTACCTGGTAACTTCGCTGGAAGCCATCGGTGACGTCACCGCCACCAGCAAGGTGTCGCGCCAGCCGGTCGAAGGGCCGGTGTGGATGCAGCGGATCAAGGGCGGTGTGCTGGTCAACGGGGCCAACTCGCTGCTGGCCGGTTTGTTCAACACCTTCCCGAGCTCGATCTTTGCCCAGAACAATGGCGTGATTCAGCTGACCGGGATCGCCAGCCGCCATATCGGTATGTGGATTGCCGTGATGCTGGTGCTGCTGGGGCTGTTCCCGAGCGTTGCCGGGGTGATCCAGGCGGTGCCGGAACCGGTGCTGGGTGGTGCGGCCATGGTCATGTTCGGGGCGGTTGCGGCTTCGGGGATCAATATCCTGGCCAGCACTCGCCTGGACCGTCGCGCCCTGCTGATCATCGCTGTATCCCTGGCCCTGGGCCTGGGTGTGGCGCAGGTGCCGGAGTTCCTGGCGCACATGCCGGCGGCGATTCGCAATGTGCTGGAGTCGGGCGTGGCCACCGGGGGTATCTGTGCCCTGGTGTTGAACTGGTTCTTGCCGGAGAGCAAGGAACAGGCTTGAGCCTGGTGTTCGACTGTCAGGGCCATGGGGCTGCTGCGCAGCCCATCGCAGGCAAGCCAGCTCCCACCTCGACCGCACTGATCTGAAGCCATGCGCAGTCCCTGTAGGAGCCTGGCTTGCCAGCGATGAGGCCAGTACAGACAACACAAGGCAGTTGCCCCTACCGGGATAGCGCCGGCCTTCAGATTGGTGCAAGACAAAAAGCCCGCCCCGCCATGCACAAGCGGGCGCGGGCTTTTTTGCTTTATCATGGCACCATTCCTTTTGCATGAGTTATCCATGAAATTCGCTATCGCGGTGTTCTCCCCGGCCCATGCGCCCTCCTCGCGGCGCGCCCTGCGCTACGCCGAGGCGGTACTGGCCGGCGGGCATGAGATTGCCCGGCTGTTCTTCTACCAGGACGGGGTACACAGTGCCTCGGCCAACGTGGTCGCCCCCCAGGACGAGCTGGATGTTGCCAGCCAATGGCGCGAGTTCATTGCAGCCCACCAGCTGGACGCAGTGGTGTGCATCGCCGCCGCCCTGCGCCGTGGCGTGCTCGACGAGGCCGAGGCCAACCGCTACCAGCGCCCGGCCGTGAACCTGCCCAAGCCTTGGGAGCTGTCGGGGCTTGGCCAGCTGCATGAGGCGGCGCAAGTTGCCGATCGCCTTGTCTGCTTCGGAGGCGACTGAAATGGCCAAATCCTTGTTGATCATCAGCCGCCAGGCGCCCTGGAACGGCCCATCGGCCCGTGAAGCACTGGACATCGCCCTGGCTGGCGGCGCGTTCGATCTGCCGCTGGGCATGCTGTTCCTCGATGACGGCGTGTTCCAGCTCGCTGCGGACCAGCAGCCCACCGCCGTGCAACAGAAGAACCTGGCCGCCAACTTGCAGGCACTGCCAATGTTCGGCGTCGAGGAACTGTTCGCCTGCAGCCACAGCCTCACTCGCCGCGGCCTGGCAGCCGACACTCTGACACTGCCGGTGCAAGTGCTGGACGACGCGGCCCTGGCCGCGCTGATCGCCCGTTTCGACCAGGTGGTAACGCTCTGATGACGACCCTGCATGTAATTGCCCACTCCCCGTTTGGCGACGAGCGCCTGGCCAGCTGCCTGCGCCTGCTCGGCACCGACGACGCCCTGCTGCTGTGCGGCGATGCTGTATATGCTCTGCGCAGCGGCAGCGAACCGCACCGCCAGCTGCAAGCCGCCGGCCTGGCCCAGCGCCTGTTCGCCCTGGAAGAAGACGTGCAGGCCCGCGCGGTCGGCAACGAGCTGGCCAAGGCCGTGGACTACGCCGGGTTCGTCGAACTGTCGCTGCATTACGACAAGGTCAACAGCTGGCTATGAATACCCTCAACGTTGGCGATCAGGCGATCGCCCTGGACAAGGACGGCTTCCTGGTCGACCTGCAAGACTGGTCGCATGCCGCCGCCGAGGCTTTGGCCGCGCGCGAGGGCATCCCGTTGACGGCGGACCACTGGGAAATCCTCGAACTGCTGCGCCAGTTCTATCAGGAATACCAGCTGTCCCCGGCCACGCGCCCGCTGATCAAGTACACGGCCCTCAAACTGGGCCCGGACAAGGGCAACAGCCCGCACCTCAACCGCCTGTTCAACGGCACTCCCGCCAAACTGGCCGCCAAGCTGGCGGGCCTGCCCAAGCCGACCAACTGCATATGACAGAACCTCGCCCGCTTACCCTGGAAACCCCCGCCGAACACCCGTTCGCCGAGTTCGTGCGCATTCTTGGCAAAGGCAAGCGCGGCGCGCGTGGCCTGACCCGTGAAGAGGCCCGCACGGCCATGACCCTGCTGCTGGAAGGCAAGGTCGAAGATGCCCAGCTCGGTGCCTTTCTCATGCTGCTGCGGCACAAGGAAGAAAGCGCCGAAGAACTGGCCGGCTTCACCGAGGCCCTGCGCGCCCACTTGCAGGCGCCGCGCATCGCCGTTGACCTGGACTGGCCCACCTACGCTGGCAAGAAGCGCCACCTGCCCTGGTACCTGCTGGCTGCCAAATGCCTGGCCAGCAATGGTGTGCGCATCCTGATGCACGGTGGCGGTGCGCATACCGCCGGGCGCATGTACACCGAGCAACTGCTGTCCTTGCTGGAAATTCCACTGTGCCGTGACTGGGCTGCGGTCAGCCGGGCCCTGGACCAGCAGCGCCTGGCCTTCTTCCCGCTGCAGGACTGGGCGCCGCAGTTGCAGCGCATGATCGACCTGCGCAACACCCTGGGCCTGCGTTCGCCCATCCATTCGCTGGCCCGGGTGCTCAACCCGCTGGCTGCGCGTTGTGGCCTGCAGAGCATCTTCCACCCCGGTTACCAGGCGGTGCACCGCGAGGCCAGCCGCCTGCTGGGCGACCATGCCGTGGTAATCAAGGGTGATGGCGGCGAGATCGAGGTCAACCCCGATGTCATCAGCCATCTGTACGGCACCACCGCCGGCGAAGCCTGGGACGAGGAGTGGCCAGCGCTGAGCGAACGCCGCCACGTGAAGCCGCCAAGCCTGCAGCCCGAGCAATTGCTGGCGGTCTGGCGCGGCGAGGCCGAGGACAGCTACGGTGAATTGGCCGTGGTCGCGACCATCGCCCTGGCCTTGCGCGGCCTGGGCCAGGACCGCGAGCAGGCTTTCGCCATGGCACGCGGTTACTGGGGCGCACGTAACCAATCGAATAACTAGATAGTAAGAGTGCAGTCTTTGCGCTAGTTATTCGAACGTTTTCCCCTAGACTGGGCTCCAACGACAAACAACTTTGCTCCGAGGAGCTCACCATGGGCCTTTTGATCGATGGCCGCTGGCATGACCAGTGGTATGAAAACGGCAAGGACGGCACGTTCAAACGCGAAAACGCCCAACGCCGCAATCAGCTGCCCGCTCCCGAAGCTGGCCGTTACCACCTGTACGTCTCGCTGGCCTGCCCATGGGCACACCGCACCCTGATCTTCCGTGCCCTCAAGGGCCTGGAGCCGTTGATCGATGTGTCGGTGGTCAGCTGGCTGATGCAGGACCATGGCTGGACTTTCGACCAGCAGCAAGGCTCCAGCGGTGACCACCTCGATGCGCTGCAGTATCTGCACCAGCGCTACACACAGGATGACCCGCACTACACTGGCCGCGTGACTGTACCGGTGCTGTGGGACAAGAAAGAGAAACGCATCGTCAACAACGAGTCGTCGGAGATCATCCGCATCTTCAACAGCGCGTTCAACGAACTGACCGGCAATACACTGGACCTGTACCCAGAGCCGCTGCGCCCGACCATCGAGGCGCTGAACGAGCGCATCTACCCGGCGGTAAACAACGGCGTGTATCGCGCAGGCTTTGCCACTACGCAGGAAGCCTATGAGGCCGCGTTTGACGAATTGTTCAACGAACTGGACTACCTGGAAGACTTGCTCAGCCGCAACCGCTACCTGGCCGGGGAATACCTGACCGAGGCCGATGTGCGCCTGTTCACCACCCTGGTGCGCTTCGATGCGGTGTACCACGGGCACTTCAAGTGCAACCTGAGCCGTCTGAGCGATTATCACAACCTGTCGAACTGGCTGCGTGAGCTGTACCAGTGGCCGGGGGTGGCGGGCACAGTGGACATGGAGCATATCCAGAAGCACTACTACATGAGCCACAAGACCATCAACCCGAACGGGATCGTGCCCAAGGGGCCGCTGCAAGACTTCAACCTGCCGCATGATCGGGAGCGGTTGGCAGGCAAGGGGATTTGGCAGGCTTGAGATTGCAGGGGCTGCTCTGCAGCCCATCGCGACACAAGGCCGCTCCTACAGGGGATCGCTATCTCCTGTAGGAGCGGCCTTGTGTCGCGATGGGCCGCAAAGCGGCCCCAACGATTTCAACTGTTCTGCGAACCTTCGAACCAGGCCAGCTTGTCACGCAACTGCACCACTTCCCCGACAATCACCAGGGTCGGCGCATGCACTTCATGCTGGGCCACCAGCTCCGGCAAGTCCGCCAAGGTGCCGGTGAACACCCGCTGATTACGCGTAGTCCCCTGCTGCACCAGCGCCGCCGGGGTACTGGCCGCGCGGCCATGGCGAATCAGCTCGGCGCAGATGGTCGGCAAGCCCACCAAGCCCATGTAGAACACCAGGGTCTGCGCCGGTGCCACCAGGTCATGCCAAGGCAGGTTGCTGGTGCCATCCTTCAGGTGCCCGGTCACGAAACGTACCGACTGGGCATAGTCGCGGTGAGTCAGCGGAATTCCACCATAGGCGGAACACCCACTGGCCGCGGTAATGCCCGGCACCACCTGGAACGGGATACCATGCTCGGCCAGTTCTTCGATCTCTTCGCCGCCCCGGCCGAAGATGAACGGGTCGCCGCCCTTCAGGCGCAGCACACGCTTGCCCTGCCGGGCCAGGTCGACCAGCAGGCGGTTGATCTGGTCCTGAGGCACGGCATGGTCGGCGCGACGCTTGCCCACGTAGATACGCTCGGCATCGCGGCGGCACATCTCGATGATCGCCGGTGCCACCAGGCGGTCGTACAGCACCACGTCGGCCTGCTGCATCAGGCGCAAGGCACGGAAGGTCAGCAAGTCCGGATCGCCCGGGCCAGCCCCCACCAGGTACACCTCACCGCCCTGCTGCACCGGCGCACCATCGACCATCGCCTGCAACAGGCGCTCGGCCTCGGCGCCCTGCCCGGCCAGCTGGCGCTCGGCAATCGGCCCCTGGAACACGGTTTCCCAGAAGCCACGGCGCTGGTTGACGTCCGGGTACAAGGCCTTGACCTTGTCGCGGAAGCGCGCAGCCAGGCCGGCCAGCTCGCCATAGGCGGACGGGATCCAGGCCTCCAGCTTGGCGCGAATCAAACGCGCCAGCACCGGGGCATCACCGCCACTGGACACCGCGACCACCAACGGCGAACGGTCGACGATCGCCGGGAAGATCACCGTGCACAGGGCCGGCGCATCCACCACGTTGACCGGCAGGCTGAGGGCCTGCGCATCCGCCGACACCTGGGCATTGAGCCCGGGGTCGTCGGTGGCCGCGATCACCAGCCGGCAACCGACCAGGTCGGCTGCCTGATAGCCGCGCACCAGCACCTCGCCGCCACCTTCCCGGGCCAGCGCGGCCAGCTGGCCGTCGACATCCGGTGCCACCACGCGCAGCGCGGCGCCGGCATCGGCCAGCAGACGCGCCTTGCGCGAGGCGATCTCACCGCCGCCAACGACCAGCACGCGGCCGCCCTGCAGCTTGTGGAACAGCGGCAGGTAATCCATTTAGCGGATAACCTCAACACCGCCCATGTAAGGCTTCAGCACTTCCGGCACACGGATCGAACCGTCGGCCTGCTGGTAGTTTTCCAGCACGGCAACCAGGGTACGGCCTACGGCCAGGCCGGAGCCGTTGAGGGTGTGCACCAGCTCTGGCTTGCCGGTTTCCGGGTTGCGCCAGCGGGCCTGCATGCGGCGCGCCTGGAAGTCACCGCAGTTGGAGCACGAGCTGATTTCACGGTACTTGTCCTGGCTTGGTACCCACACTTCCAGGTCGTAGGTCTTCACCGCACCAAAGCCCATGTCGCCGGTGCACAGGGCCAGCACGCGGTACGGCAGCTCCAGCAGCTGCAGCACGCGCTCGGCGTTGGCAGTCAGGCCTTCCAGGGCTTCCATCGACTTGGACGGCTCGACCACCTGCACCATCTCGACCTTGTCGAACTGGTGCTGGCGGATCATGCCGCGGGTGTCACGGCCGGAAGCACCGGCTTCGCTGCGGAAGCACGGGGTGTGGGCAACCAGTTTCAGTGGCAGCTGCTTGGCGTCGAGGATTTCACCGGCCACCAGGTTGGTCAGCGACACTTCGGCGGTCGGGATCAGGTAGAAGTCGGCCTCGCCTTCGCGGCTGATCTTGAACAGGTCTTCCTCGAACTTCGGCAGCTGGCCGGTGCCCTGCAGGGCCGGGGCCTGGACCAGGTACGGGGTGTAGTGCTCCTCGTAGCCGTGCTCGCCGGTGTGCAGGTTGATCATGAACTGCGCCAGGGCGCGGTGCAGGCGGGCGATCGGGCCGCGCAGCACGGCAAAGCGTGCGCCAGACAGCTTGGCGGCGGCTTCGAAGTCCAGGCCACCGCTGACTTCGCCAAGGGCGACGTGGTCCTTGATTTCGAAGTCGAAAGCCTTCGGCGTGCCCCAACGGCGCACTTCGACGTTGTCGTCTTCGCTGGCACCGACCGGTACGCTGGCGTCCGGCAGGTTGGGGATGGTCAGCAGGATGCCATCCAGTTCAGCCTGGATGCCGTCCAGCTCGGTCTTGCCGGCAGCCAGTTCGTTGGCCATGCGCTCGACGTCGGCCATCAGCGGTGCAATGTCTTCGCCCTTGGCCTTGGCCTGGCCGATGGACTTGGAACGGGCGTTACGCTCGGCCTGCAGCTGCTCGGTGCGGGTCTGCACAGCCTTGCGGCGCTCTTCCAGTGATTCGATGCGCGCGACATCCAGGCTGAAGCCACGGGAGGCCAGGCGATCCGCCACTTCCTGAAGTTGGCCGCGTAACAGTTTGGAATCGAGCATATCGTTCTCTCGTTATGTGTAGGTGTTGGTTCAGAATCGGGTCAGGGACAGGCCGGCCCAGGTCGCGAGCAGCCCGCCCACCACGCTGATACCGGTATAGCCCAGAGCCAGCGGCACTTGCCCGCTTTCCAGCAGGCGTACGGTATCCAGCGAAAAGGAGGAAAAAGTCGTCAGGCCACCGAGGAAGCCGACGATCAGCCCGGCGCGCAGCTCGACCGGCACGATCGGCTTGTGCAGGAACAGGCCATAGAGCAGGCCGATCAGCAGGCAGCCAACCAGGTTGACCGCCAGCGTACCGAGATAGAAGTGCCGTGGCCAGTGGGCAGCCACCCAGTTGGTGGTAGCAAAGCGCAACAAGGTACCGGCAATACCGCCAGCGCTGACGGCGGCAATCAGTGCAATCACGGTTTTCTCCGCTGGCGGGGGCTGTTGCGGTCAAGGTCGGCCAGGTGGCGCAGCTTCTCGCCAATCTTCAGTTCCAGGCCACGGGGCACCGGCTGGTAGTACTGCCGCGGCTCGAGCTCCTCGGGGAAGTAGTCTTCGCCGGCGGCATAGGCGTCGGGTTCATCGTGGGCATAGCGGTACTCGTCGCCATAGCCCAGTTGCTTCATCAGCTTGGTCGGGGCGTTGCGCAGGTGCAGCGGCACTTCCAGCGAACCATGCTCGGCAGCCTCGCGCAGGGCGGTCTTGAAGCCCATGTACACCGCGTTGCTCTTCGGCGCACAGGCAAGGTAGGTGATGGCCTGGGCCACCGCCAGTTCGCCCTCAGGGCTGCCCAGGCGCTCTTGCACATCCCAGGCCGCCAGGCACAGGCTGAGCGCGCGCGGGTCGGCGTTGCCGATGTCCTCGCTGGCCATGCGCACCACGCGGCGGGCGATGTACAGCGGGTCGCAGCCGCCATCGAGCATGCGCGCGAACCAGTACAGGGCGCCATCGGGGTTGGAGCCGCGCACCGACTTGTGCAGTGCGGAAATCTGGTCGTAGAACGCCTCGCCACCCTTGTCGAAGCGGCGGCGGCTGTCGCCGAGCAGGCTCTGCAGCATCTCGACGTCGATCTCGCTGCCGTCTTCAGCCAGGTCCGAGGCGTTTTCCAGGAAGTTGAGCATGCGCCGGCCATCGCCATCGGCGGCGGCCATCAGCATCTTGAAGGCGTCGTCACCAACCCGCAGGTTGCGCTTGCCCAGGCCGCGTTCTTCAGTCAGCGCGCGGTTGACCAGCTTGCGCAGTGCCGCCTCGTCCAGGCTCTTCAGCACATACACCCGCGCCCGCGACAGCAATGCGTTGTTCAGCTCGAACGACGGGTTTTCGGTGGTGGCGCCAATGAACAGCAGGGTGCCGTCTTCCACATAGGGCAGGAAGGCATCCTGCTGCGACTTGTTGAAGCGGTGCACTTCGTCGACGAACAGGATGGTACGGCGGCCGTACTGGCCAGCCTGCTGCTTGGCCACTTCGACCGCCTGGCGAATCTCCTTCACCCCGGCCAGTACCGCCGAAACCGTTTCGAAGTGCGCGTCGCAGAACTGCGCCAGCAGCCGCGCAAGAGTGGTCTTGCCCACCCCTGGCGGCCCCCAGAAGATCATCGAGTGCAGCGCACCCTGCTCCAGCGCCTCGCGCAGCGGTTTGCCGCGCGCCAGCAGGTGCTCCTGGCCGACGTACTCGTCCAGGTTGGACGGGCGCAGGCGAGCGGCCAGGGGCTGGGCGACGGGTTCGCTTCGAAACAGGTCCATGGCGAGCTCTGGTTACTCCTTGATGACGTCCGCGCCTTTGGGGATGTCGAACTTGAACTTGCTGTCCGGCACCGCCTGGTTGGCTTTCACGCCATTGAACAGGATGTTGGTGCGCTGGCCGACGCTGTCGATCAGCTGCATGTCGTTGATCAGGCCCTTGCGGAACGACACGCGCAGCGAGTCGAACAGGGTGTCCTTGGTCTTCGGCTTGAGGGTGAAGTCCATCACTTCGCCCTGCTCCTTCGAGCTGATGTCGAAGCTCTGGCTGATCTTCGACACGTCACCGGACAGCAGCAGCGCTGGGGTCTGGTTCAGGCGCTGGTCGAGCTTCTTGATGGTCGCCTGCTCCAGGTCCGGGTCCCACAGGGTGACGTTCTTGCCGTCGGATACCACCACCTGCTCCTGCGGCGCATCGGTGTGCCAGTAGAACAGGCCCGGGCGCTTGACGGTCATCTTGCCGGAGGTTTCCTGCAGGCTGGTGCCACCGGCGTCCAGGGTCAGCTGGGAAAAGTTGGCCTCGATGGTCTGCGACTTTTCCAGCAATTGGGTCAGGCGTTGTACGTCTTGCTCACCGGCAAAAGCCGATACGGTGGCCGACACAGAAGCCGCGGCCAGGGCAGAAACCAACAGCATGCGAATCGCGCGCATGGGAGTCCTCATCGAGCATTGAAAAGGCCGGGCGCCACCGTTGGCGCCCGGCAAGGTGTTCGTCAGTCGCGCGGGCCGCCCGGGGCTATCACTTCCCGCGAGCCGTTGCTGTTCATGGGGGTGACCACGCCGGCCATTTCCATGGCTTCGATCATGCGGGCGGCGCGGTTGTAGCCGATCTTCAGTTTGCGCTGCACGGCCGAGATGGACGCGCGGCGGCTTTCCAGCACGAACTGCACGGCCTCATCATACAGGGCGTCGCTTTCCGAATCTTCGCCATCGCCACCACCGCCGCCGCCTTCGAAGCCGCTGCCGGCCTCCTCGACGCCGTTGAGGATGTCGTCGTTGTAGTCCGGGGCGCCGCGCAGCTTCCACGCTTCCACCACGCGGTGCACCTCGTCGTCGGAGACGAACGCGCCGTGCACACGAATCGGCAGGCTGGTGCCCGGCGGCATGTACAGCATGTCACCGTGGCCCAGCAGCTGTTCGGCACCACCTTGGTCGATGATGGTCCGCGAGTCGATCTTGCTCGACACCTGGAACGCCATGCGGGTCGGGATGTTGGCCTTGATCAGGCCGGTAATCACGTCCACCGACGGGCGCTGGGTAGCGAGGATCAGGTGGATACCGGCCGCACGTGCCTTCTGGGCGATACGGGCGATCAGCTCTTCGACCTTCTTGCCGACGATCATCATCATGTCGGCGAATTCGTCGACCACCACCACGATGGTCGGCAGGGTTTTCAGTGCAGGCGGCTCGTCGTCCATGCTCTCGCGGCGGTACAGCGGGTCATGGATGATTTCGCCGGCTTCCTGGGCGTCCTTGATCTTGCGGTTGAAGCCGGCCAGGTTACGCACGCCCATGGCCGCCATCAGCTTGTAGCGCCGCTCCATCTCGGCCACGCTCCAGCGCAGGGCGTTGGCGGCGTCCTTCATGTCGGTGACCACCGGGCACAGCAGGTGCGGGATGCCCTCGTAGATCGACAGTTCGAGCATTTTCGGGTCGATCATGATCAGCCGCGCGTCTTCCGGGCTGGACTTGAACAGGATCGACAGGATCATCGCGTTCACACCCACCGACTTACCGGAACCGGTGGTACCGGCCACCAGCAGGTGTGGCATCTTGGCCAGGTCGGTGATCACCGGCTTGCCGCCGATGTCATGACCCAGGGCCAGGGTGACCGGCGATTTCTGCTCGTCGTACTGCGGCGTGGCCAGCACTTCGGAGAAACGCACCATCTGCCGGTTCTCGTTGGGGATCTCGATACCCACGGTGGTCTTGCCGGGGATGACCTCGACCACACGCACACTGGTCACTGCCAGCGAACGCGCCAGGTCCTTGGCCAGGTTGGCGATACGGCTGACCTTCACGCCGGCGGCCGGCTGGATTTCGTAACGGGTAATCACCGGGCCAGGGTGGATCGAGTCCACCGCCACTTCCACGCCGAATTCCTTGAGTTTGATTTCCAGCAGCTGGCCGACACCGGCCAGGGATTCCGGCGAGTACTCGATCTTCTTCTGTTCGGCCGGGTCGAGGATGGAGATCGACGGCAAGGTGCCTTCCACCGCGCTGTCGACGAACAGCGGCGCCTGCTTCTCCTTCATCACCCGCTTGCTCGGCTCCGGCGCCCTGGCGGGTGTCGGCGGCACGATCATCGGGGCCGCGGCAGGTTGTTCGCGGGAGATTACCGGCTCACGTGGTGCCGGCGACTCGCGTGGCACCACAGGCTCGCGCGACAGGGTTGGCTCACGTGGTTCGACCGGCTGGGCAGGTGCTTCTTCACGCTTGAAGATGCGCTCGCGCAGCGCCGGCTTGGCCGGTTCGCGCTTGTCGGCGGCCATTGGCGCGGCCTTGACCACCGGTTCATCCTCGCGCAGCTGCGCCTCCAGGCGCTTGCGTTCGTTGCGTGCTTCCCACCAACGGTTGGCGGCGCCCTGCACCAGCTCGAACAGGTCGAGGGTGATCTTGCCGGTCAGGTCCATCACCTTGAACCACGACAGGTCGGTGAACACGGTCAGGCCGAACAGGAACAGGGCAATGAACATCAGCGTGCTGCCCTGCACGTTCAGCAGGTTGCGCGCCAGGTCGCCCAGGCTCTCGCCCAGTGCGCCACCGGCGGAGAACGGCATGCTCGCCGGCGGGTGGAAATGGATATGCGCCAGCGCCGCACCAGACAGCACCAGGAACACCAGGCCGATCAGCCGCCAGGAGAACAGCCAGCCGCTCCAGTCCCAGGGCTGGTGGCGTTCGCGGAAGATCTGCCAGGTCTTTATCGCCAGCAGCAGCGGGAAGATGTAGGCGAAGTACCCCAGCACCATGAACAGGATGTCGGCGAAGTACGCACCGGCACGCCCGGCGGCGTTCTGCACCTGGTCGACGTTGCTGGTGTGGCTGAAGCCCGGGTCCGACGTATCGTAGGTCAGCAGCGCCATCCACAGGTACAGGCACAGGGCGCCGACAGCGATCAACGCACCTTCCTTGAGGCGATAATGCAGCTGCTGCCGCCACAGGGGGACGGGCAAGGGAGCTGGAGTTGCGGTGGATTTCTTCAAAACGCGTCTATTCCTGCGCGTGCTGCGCGTCCAATAGTGATCGGCCGACGGTGCGGCCAATGAACCACTACTTTTAACATTACTGCCCGCCAGCCGCCATGGCGGCACGCCAGATGGGAGTATGGCCGGGGGCGACTTTCATATAGCTGCAATTTGAGCATGCATTTTCTTTTGTGACAAAGGCTTATGCTGTGTTTTTGCACAGGTGTGACAGCAAATGTAGCGGATGGTGCCTGCTGTCTCATGAATGTGTAGGAAATTGCCTATTTTCATCGCCTGTACCGGCCTCTTCGCGGGCTTGCCCGCTCCCACAGGTAACCCCGCAGGCTTCAGAGCCTGCACATGGCCTGTGGGAGCGGGCGCGCCCGCGAAGAAGCCAAAGAGATTGACCCTGCTTTTCACCCGCGCCATGCTGCCCTCTCCCCTCCCCCACCGCACGATAGACCATGCTCACCTGGCTGACCCGCGACTCGCTGACCTTCCCGCCCCTGGAAAAGGCCCTGCACGACCCCAACGGCCTGCTCGCTGCCGGCGGCGACCTGAGCCCCGAGCGCCTGGTGCAGGCCTATCGCCATGGCTGCTTCCCGTGGTACCAGGACGGCCAGCCGATCCTCTGGTGGTCACCCGACCCGCGCACGGTGCTGCTCCCGCACCAGCTGCACGTGTCGCGCTCGCTGGCCAAGCTGATGCGCCAGGGTCGTTACCAGGTCAGCTTCGACACCGACTTTCCGGCGGTGATCGCCGCCTGCGCCGCGCCACGCGACTACGCCGACGGTACCTGGATCACCGACACCATGCGCGCCGCCTACTGCGAGCTGCACCGGCGCGGCATCGCCCATTCGGTGGAGGTGCGCCAGGATGGCGAGCTGGTCGGCGGCCTGTACGGCCTGGCCATGGGCCAGCTGTTCTTCGGCGAATCGATGTTCAGCCGCGCCGACAACGCCTCCAAGGTCGGCTTCGTGACCCTGGTCAACCACCTGCGCCAGGCCGGCTTCGTCCTCATCGACTGCCAGATGCCGACCAACCACCTGCACAGCCTGGGCGCCCACGCCATCAGCCGCGCCGAGTTCGCCGGCTACCTGGCACGCCACCTCGACCAGCCCAACAGCGCTACATGGCGTCCCTAGGCGAGTTCCCATAGCTGGCTTACACTTAAAGCAAAGTCTCACCGAGGGGGTTGATCATGACAGAGTTGGCGCGGTTGAAGTTCTATGCCACTCAGCCCCACTCCTGCAGCTACCTGCCCGACGAACAGGCAACCACGCTGTTCCTCGACCCCAGCCAGCCGATGGACGTGCACGTGTACGCCGATTTGTCGGAAATGGGCTTCCGCCGTAGTGGCGACCACCTGTACCGCCCGCATTGCCAGAACTGCAATGCCTGCGTGCCGGCACGCATCCCGGCGGCGCGTTTCATCCCCAATCGCCAGCAACGGCGCATCCTCAAGCGCAATGCCGACCTGACCGTGACCGCCGCGCGCCCGGCATTCAAGGAAGAGTACTTCGAGCTGTACCGGCGCTATATCGAAACGCGCCACGCCGACGGTGACATGTACCCACCCAGCCGCGACCAGTTCTCCACCTTCCTGGTGCGCGACCTGCCGTTCTGCTGGTTCTACGAGTTCCGCCTGGAAGGCCGCTTGATGGCGGTAGCGGTGTGCGACCTGCTGCCCAACGGCCTGTCGGCGGTGTACACCTTCTACGAGCCGGACGAAGAACGCCGCAGCCTGGGCCGCTTCGCCATCCTCTGGCAGATCACCGAAGCCCTGCGCCAGGACCTGGAGGCGGTTTACCTGGGTTACTGGATCAAGAACTGCAAGAAAATGAACTACAAGACGCAGTATCGGCCTATCGAACTGTTGATAAATCAGCGCTGGGTCACCCTCAACTGAAAGGCATTGGCTTGACACACAGTTTTCGGGCATAATCCACGCCACTTTTTTGCCCGGTGCGGTTATGCGTCGGGCCAACACTGGATCCGAGGGCTCTACTGCATGTCGAAAGAAGACAGCTTCGAAATGGAAGGTACTGTCGTCGACACCCTGCCCAACACCATGTTCCGCGTGGAGTTGGAAAACGGGCACGTCGTAACCGCGCACATCTCCGGAAAGATGCGCAAGAACTACATCCGTATTCTCACTGGCGACAAGGTCCGCGTCGAACTGACGCCCTACGACCTGAGCAAGGGCCGCATCACTTACCGTGCGCGCTAAGCTCAAGCCATGAAAAAGCCCGGCCATGTGCCGGGCTTTTTTGTGCCATCAAGATTGTAGGGGGGCTGCTTTGCAGCCCTTCGCGGGCACGCCCGCTCCCACAGGTAATAGCTATCCCCCTGTGGGAGCGGGCGTGCCCGCGAAGGGCCGCATAGCGGCCCCATCTGTCACGCAACCTCAGCCGTGGTCTCGAAGTCGAACACCAGTTCGCCATCGCGCAGGTCGACGTGCACCACGCCACCATGCTCGGCCAGTTCGCCAAACAGGATCTCCTCGGCCAGCGGCCGCTTGATCTTGTCCTGGATCAGCCGCGCCATCGGCCGCGCACCCATCTGCACGTCGTAGCCCGAAGCCGCCAGCCAGCCGCGTGCATCATCGCTGACTTCCAGCAGCACTCGCTTGTCTTCCAGCTGCGCCTGCAGTTCGATAAGGAACTTGTCGACGATGCTCTTGATCGTCTCGTGGCTCAGGCGACCAAACTGGATGATGGTGTCCAGGCGGTTGCGGAACTCCGGCGTGAAGCTCTTGCGGATGACTTCCATGGCATCGGACGCATGGTCCTGATGAGTAAAGCCGATCGAGGCCCGCGCGGCGGTTTCTGCGCCAGCGTTGGTGGTCATGATCAGGATCACGTTGCGGAAGTCGGCCTTGCGCCCGTTGTTGTCGGTCAGGGTGCCGTGGTCCATCACCTGCAGCAGCAGGTTGAAGACTTCCGGGTGAGCCTTCTCGATTTCGTCGAGCAGCAATACGCAGTGCGGTTGCTTGGTGATCGCCTCGGTCAGCAAACCACCCTGGTCGAAGCCAACATAGCCAGGAGGCGCACCGATCAGGCGCGACACGGTGTGGCGCTCCATGTACTCGGACATGTCGAAGCGCACCAGCTCCACGCCCAGCGCCTTGGCCAGCTGCCGTGCTGCTTCGGTCTTGCCGACGCCGGTCGGGCCGGCGAACAGGAACGAACCGACAGGCTTGTCCGGCGACTTGAGGCCGGCGCGGGACAGCTTGATGGCGGTGGCCAGCGAATCGATCGCCTGGTCCTGACCAAATACGGTCAACTTCAGGTCACGCTCGAGGTTGCGCAGCAGTTCCTTGTCGGAACTGGTGACGTGCTTCGGCGGAATCCGCGCGATCTTGGCGACGATGTCTTCGACCTGCGGCACATCGATGCGCTTGACGCGGTTGGCCTCCGGCTGCAGGCGCTGGTAGGCACCGGCTTCGTCAATCACGTCGATGGCCTTGTCGGGCATGTGCCGGTCATTGATGTAGCGCGAGGCCAGTTCAGCGGCGGCGCGCAAGGCTTCGTCGCTGTACTCGATGTTGTGGTGGCTTTCGAAGCGGCCTTTCAGGCCACGCAGGATGCCCACGGTGTCTTCGACCGACGGCTCACTGACATCGACCTTCTGGAAGCGCCGCGCCAGGGCACGGTCCTTCTCGAAGATGCCGCGGAATTCCTGGAACGTAGTCGAACCGATGCAACGGATCTCACCGGACGACAGCAATGGCTTGAGCAGGTTGGACGCATCCATCACCCCGCCCGACGCCGCACCGGCACCAATGATGGTGTGGATTTCGTCGATGAACAGGATCGCCTGCGGGCGCTTGCGCAGCTCGCCGAGCAGCGCCTTGAAGCGCTTCTCGAAATCGCCACGGTATTTGGTACCCGCCAGCAGTGCGCCGAGGTCGAGGGAATACACCACGCTCTGCGCCAGCAAA
Source organism: Pseudomonas sp. B13(2017) (assembly GCF_002113245.1). Classification (NCBI taxonomy): domain Bacteria; kingdom Pseudomonadati; phylum Pseudomonadota; class Gammaproteobacteria; order Pseudomonadales; family Pseudomonadaceae; genus Pseudomonas; species Pseudomonas sp. B13(2017). The sequence goes on along the minus strand of NZ_NEJX01000009.1, from coordinate 195,836 downwards.
TCGGGCACCTGGCCATCGACGATACGCTTGGCCAGGCCTTCGGCGATGGCGGTCTTGCCCACACCTGCCTCACCCACCAGCAGCGGGTTGTTCTTGCGCCGACGGGCAAGGATTTGCGCCACGCGCTCCACTTCCTGCTCGCGGCCTACCAGCGGGTCGATACGGCCGGCACGGGCCAGTTCGTTCAGGTTGCTGGCATAGGCATCCAGCGGGTTGCTCGAAGAGGCGGTATCGCCGCCCTCTTCGTCCTGCATTTCCTGGTCGTTTTCGGAATGCGGACCATGGCCCGGCACCTTGGAGATGCCATGGGCGATGTAGTTGACCACGTCGATGCGGGCCACGCTCTGCTGCTTGAGCAGGAACACGGCCTGGCTTTCCTGTTCGCTGAAGATCGCCACCAGCACGTTGGCGCCGGTGACTTCACGCTTGCCAGAGCTTTGCACGTGGAACACGGCACGCTGCAGTACACGCTGGAAGCCCAGGGTCGGCTGGGTTTCGCGATCTTCGTCGTTGACCGGGATCAGGGGTGTAGTGGAATCGATGAACTCTTGCAGGTCGTGCTTGAGTTTGTCGAGATTGGCGCCACAGGCGCGCAGAACGGTCGCGGCAGCCTCATTGTCAAGGAGTGCCAGCAGCAAATGTTCGACGGTCATGAACTCATGACGCTTCGAACGAGCCTCCTTGAAGGCAAGATTGAGGGTGACTTCGAGCTCGCGGTTTAACATAGCTTCACCTCATACCCAAGTGGTCGGCGATTAACCGTCCTTCTCGATTTCACAGAGTAGCGGATGCTGGCTTTCCCTGGCGTATTGGTTGACCTGCATAGCCTTTGTTTCGGCGATGTCACGGGTAAACAATCCGCACACTGCCCGCCCTTCGGTATGGACGGTCAGCATGATCTTGGTCGCCAGCTCGCGGTTCAGATTGAAGAACGTCTCGAGCACTTCGACGACGAAATCCATCGGCGTGTAGTCATCGTTGAACAAAACCACCTTGTACATCGGTGGCGCCTGCAGGATCGGCTTGGCTTCCTGAACTGCAAGACCCGAGCCGTCGTCCTCATTCGATTGCGGGCGATCCTGATTGAATGTTAGTCGAATCTCACTAGGTGCATGCATGGAAAGAATTTCATCATGAGCGACAGGTTAAGGTTGTGGGTTGACTGCGAAGGGCACGGCCAGCGCAGGCGCCGGGCGACCTTGACTATCGGCAAAACGGTGTTACAACCAATAAGAACCCACCGTGGTCGATAAAGATCCGCGCAGTCAACCAGATTTTTCGCATGGTTCGTATGCGGATGAAGTGGATGATACTCCAGTGATGGAGTCCTTTGCAGAGGGACATAGGGATGGCAAGCGGTAAAGTCAAGTGGTTCAACAATGCCAAGGGCTACGGATTCATCAATGAAGAGGGCAAGACTGACGACTTGTTCGCTCATTATTCAGCCATCCAGATGGACGGGTACAAGACGCTCAAGGCCGGCCAGGCCGTGAGCTTCGACATCGTCCAGGGCCCCAAAGGCCTGCACGCGGTGAATATCAGCAGCGCCACTGCCGCCGCGGCCGCCAGGGCTCCGCACACCAGCAGCACTGCCGACGCCTGAACTGCCGCGCCGCCTGCCGGTACACGAAAAAACCGGCCGCCTCCTGACTGGAAGCGGCCGGTTTTCCGTTGCCTTACATATGCTTGATCATTTCATCGCCAAAGCCTGAACTGCTCACCAGCCTGGCGCCGTCCATCAGGCGTTCGAAGTCATAGGTCACGGTCTTGGCAGCAATCGCGCCATTGGTACCCTTGATGATCAGGTCCGCCGCCTCGGTCCAGCCCATGTGCCGCAGCATCATCTCCGCCGACAGGATCACCGAACCCGGGTTGACCTTGTCCTGCCCGGCATACTTGGGCGCGGTGCCGTGGGTGGCCTCGAACATGGCCACGGTGTCGGACAGGTTGGCACCCGGCGCAATGCCAATACCGCCCACTTCCGCCGCCAGGGCATCGGACAGGTAGTCACCGTTGAGGTTGAGGGTGGCGATCACGTCGTACTCGGCCGGGCGCAGCAGGATCTGCTGCAGCATGGCGTCGGCGATGGCGTCCTTGACGATGACCTCGCGGCCGCTCTTGGGGTTCTTGAACTTCATCCATGGGCCACCATCGAGCAGCTCGGCCCCGAACTCGTCGCGCGCCACTTCATAGCCCCAGTCCTTGAAGGCACCCTCGGTGAACTTCATGATGTTGCCCTTGTGCACCAGGGTCAGCGACTCGCGGTCGTTGTCCACCACGTACTGCAGCGCCTTGCGCACCAGGCGCTTGGTGCCTTCCTTCGACACCGGCTTGACGCCAATGCCACAGTCCTGGTCGAAGCGGATCTTGGTAACGCCCATTTCCTCCTTGAGGAACTTGATCACCTTGTTCGCCTCGGGCGAACCGGCCTTCCACTCGATGCCGGCATAGATGTCCTCGGAGTTCTCGCGGAAGATCACCATGTCCACATCGCCGGGTTTTTTCACCGGACTGGGCACGCCCTGGAACCACAGCACCGGGCGCAGGCACACGTACAGGTCCAGTTGCTGGCGCAAGGCCACGTTGAGCGAACGGATACCGCCGCCCACCGGGGTGGTCAGCGGCCCCTTGATCGACACCACGTAATCACGCACGGCATCGAGGGTTTCCTGGGGCAGCCAGGTGTCCTGGTCGTACACCTGGGTGGCTTTTTCGCCGGCGTATACCTCCATCCAGGCGATCTTTCGTTTGCCGCCGTAGGCCTTCTGCACGGCGGCGTCGACCACTTTTATCATTACCGGCGAGACATCGACGCCAATCCCGTCGCCCTCGATATAAGGAATGATCGGGTTGTCAGGAACGTTGAGCGAATGGTCTGCATTGACGGTGATCTTCGCGCCGTCGGTCGGAACCTTGATTTTCTGGTATCCCATGCTTGCACTACTCCGCTGTCGGGTGTGATTGGACATCATGCGATCCACTGAGCCTAAACCACATCTGCCGACCTGCAAGGCATGCGACAACCCGCCACATTGCCGCTTAGTCTTTGGTCTTATAAATGGGCCGATATCACTTGGCCTTGCTGATTAGCCCGAATGGTTTGGTATACTCCGCCGCGACCGAAGGGTCATCGGGGCGATCCCTTGGAAAAATGCGGACCGCCCTTGGCCATGAATGGACACAAAGCCTGGCCACGAAGCCTGGACTGTTACCGCAGCCCAGCACTTGACGCTCGACTGATGCATCCACCATCACCGCTCGCAGCCTCTCGACTTTCCGCTCATGGCGTTGCCAGGGCGATGCGCCTACCCTGCGCACCACGAGACTCGAGCACGCTCAGCACACAGAGAGTTAACCCGCATGCCCACCCGTTCCAAGATCATCTATACCTTCACCGACGAAGCCCCCGCCCTCGCCACTTACTCGCTGCTGCCGATCATCGAAGCCTTCACCGCTTCGGCTGACATCGCCGTCGAAACCCGCGACATCTCCCTGGCTGGCCGTATCCTCGCCGCCTTCCCGGAGCAACTGGGCGCAGAGAAGCAAGTAGGCGATCACCTGGCGGAACTGGGCCAGCTGGCTACCACCCCTGAAGCCAACATCATCAAGCTGCCGAACATCAGTGCCTCGGTACCGCAGCTGAAAGCCGCGATCAAGGAACTGCAGGGCAAAGGCTTCAACATCCCTGACTACGCCGACGAGCCGGCCACCGCGGAAGAGAAAGAATCCCGCGCCCGCTACGACCGCATCAAAGGTTCCGCCGTGAACCCGGTCCTGCGCGAAGGCAACTCCGACCGCCGCGCGCCGCTGTCGGTCAAGAACTACGCCCGCAAGCACCCGCACAAGATGGGCGCCTGGGCTGCCGACTCCAAGTCGCACGTTGCCCACATGACCCAGGGCGACTTCTACGGCAGCGAGAAAGCCGCACTGATCGAAGCTGACGACAGCCTGCGCATCGAGCTGGTCGGCAAAGACGGCAACACCACCGTACTGAAAGAAAAGACTGCGGTAAAAGCTGCCGAAGTCATCGACTGTGCCACCATGAGCCGCAAGGCCCTGAAAGCCTTCATCGCCGAGCAGATCGCCGATGCCAAGGCTTCTGGCGTGCTGCTGTCGGTACACCTGAAAGCCACCATGATGAAGGTCTCCGACCCGATCATGTTCGGCGTCATCGTCGAAGAGTTCTACAACGACGTGCTGGCCAAGCACGCCGCCGCCCTGGCTGAAGTAGGCTTCAACGCCAACAACGGCATCGGCGACCTGTACGCCCGCATCAAGGACCTGCCAGCCGAGAAGCAGGCCGAGATCGAAGCCGACATCCAGGCCCTGTACGCCCAGCGTCCGGCCCTGGCCATGGTCAACTCCGACAAAGGCATCACCAACCTGCACGTGCCGAGCGACGTCATCGTCGACGCCTCGATGCCGGCCATGATCCGTGACTCGGGCAAGATGTGGAACGCCGCCGGCGAACTGCAGGATGCCAAGGCGATCATCCCGGACCGCTGCTACGCCGGCATCTACCAGGCCACCATCGAAGACTGCAAGGCCAACGGCGCCTTCGACCCGACCACCATGGGCAGCGTACCGAACGTCGGCCTGATGGCACAGAAGGCCGAAGAATACGGCTCCCACGACAAGACCTTCCAGATCAAGGCCGACGGCGTCGTGCGCGTGGTCGACAGCAAAGGCCAGGTCGTTCTCGAGCAGAACGTCGAAGCCGGCGACATCTTCCGCATGTGCCAGGTCAAGGACGCGCCGATCCAGGACTGGGTCAAGCTGGCCGTCAACCGTGCCCGCCTGAGCAACACCCCTGCAGTGTTCTGGCTGGACCCGGCCCGCGCCCACGACGGCGTGATGATCGAGAAGGTGCAGAAGTACCTGAAGGATCACGACACCTCCGGCCTGGACATCCGCATCCTGGCACCGGTAGACGCCATCAAGTTCTCCCTGGCCCGCATCCGCGAAGGCAAGGACACCATCTCGGTGACCGGCAACGTGCTGCGTGACTACCTGACCGACCTGTTCCCGATCATGGAGCTGGGCACCAGCGCCAAGATGCTGTCGATCGTGCCGCTGATGAGCGGTGGCGGCCTGTTCGAAACCGGCGCCGGCGGTTCGGCACCGAAGCACGTGCAGCAGCTGGTGGAAGAGAACTTCCTGCGTTGGGACTCGCTGGGTGAATTCCTGGCCTTGGCCGCTTCCCTGGAGCACCTGGGCAACACCTACGACAACCCGCGCGCCAAAGTGCTGGCCAACACCCTGGACCAGGCCACCGGCAAGTTCCTCGACACCAACAAGTCGCCTTCGCGCAAAGTCGGTGGTATCGACAACCGCGGCAGCCACTTCTACCTGACCCTGTACTGGGCCCAGGCCCTGGCTGCGCAGAACGACGACGCTGCCCTGCAGGCACGCTTCGCACCACTGGCCAAGACCCTGACCGAGAACGAGGAGACCATCGTCGCCGAGCTCAACGCCGTCCAGGGCAAGCCGGCCGACATCGGTGGCTACTACGCCCCGGATGCCGAGCTGACCGCCAAGGTGATGCGCCCAAGCCAGACCCTGAACAGCGCCATTGCCGCCCTGTAAGGTTCGCTTGAAGTAACAGCACAAACCCCGGCCACGCACCGGGGTTTGTGCTTTCTGGGAAATGGGGTTGCTCTGCAACCCATCGCCGGCAAGCCAGCTCCCACAGGTATTGTGAATGCCTCAAGCTTGCACTGCACCTGTGGGAGCTGGCTTGCCGGCGATGGGCCGCAAAGCGGCCCCACCAATCTGAAGGGACATACAAATGACCTGGCAACCCCACATCACCGTCGCCACCATCGTCGAACACGAAGGCAAGTTCCTCTTCGTCGAAGAATTCAAAGCCAACCAGCATGTCTTCAACCAGCCCGCCGGCCACCTCGAACCCAACGAGACCCTGCCCCAGGCCGCCCTGCGCGAAACCCTCGAAGAAACCGCCTGGGAAGTCGAGCTCACCGGCGTGGTCGGCATCTACCTGTACACCGCCCCAAGCAACGGCGTGACCTACCAGCGCATCTGCTTCGCCGCCCGCCCCGTGCGCCATCACGCCGACCTGGCGCTGGACAGCGACATCGTCCGCGCCGTGTGGCTGACCCGCGACGAACTGCTGGCCGCCCCCGCCCGCTGGCGCAGCGAGCTGGTGCCACGCTGCCTCGACGACTACCTGAAAGGCCCCTTGCACAGCCTCGACCTGCTGCGCGACTGACGCGCCGCCGCAGGTTTGATAGAATCGGCGTTTTTCCCCCTTGATACACACCGGTAACCATGACCAGCCCAGCACTCAAAGACCCCGCCAAGACCCGCGTTATCGTCGGCATGTCCGGCGGCGTGGACTCTTCCGTCTCCGCCCTTCTGCTCATGGAGCAGGGCTACCAGGTGGAAGGGCTGTTCATGAAGAACTGGGAAGAAGACGACGGCACCGAATACTGCACCGCCCGTGAAGACCTGGCCGACGCCCAGGCCGTGTGCGACCGCATCGGCATCAAGCTGCACACCGCCAACTTCGCCGCCGAATACTGGGACAACGTGTTCGAGCACTTCCTCGAAGAGTACAAGGCCGGCCGCACGCCCAACCCGGACATCCTCTGCAACCGCGAAATCAAGTTCAAGGCGTTCCTTGACTACGCCCTGTCGCTGGGTGCCGACCTGATCGCCACCGGCCACTACGTGCGCCGCCGCGACACCGGCGAGCTCACCGAACTGCTCAAGGGCCTGGACCCGAACAAGGACCAGAGCTACTTCCTGCACGCCGTCGGCGGCAAGGAAATCGCCCGCACCCTGTTCCCGGTTGGCGAGCTGGAAAAGCCCGAAGTACGCGCCATTGCCGAAAAGCACGGCCTGGCCACCGCCAAGAAGAAGGACTCCACCGGCATCTGCTTCATCGGCGAGCGCCGCTTCAGCGACTTCCTCAAGCAATACCTGCCGGCCCAGCCGGGCAACATCGAGACCACCGACGGTGAAGTGATCGGCCGCCACCACGGGCTGATGTACCACACCATCGGCCAGCGCCAGGGCCTGGGCATTGGCGGCCTGAAGGACGCCGGTGACGAGCCGTGGTACGTGCTGCACAAGGACCTGACCCGCAACGTGCTGGTGGTCGGCCAGGGCAATGAACACCCGTGGTTGTTCTCCCGCGCCCTGCTCGCTTCGGAAATTTTCTGGGTCAACCCGGTCGACCTCGGCAGCCCGCGCCAGCTCACCGCCAAGGTGCGCTACCGCCAGAGCGACCAGCAGTGCACCCTGGAACTCACCGAAAGCGGTTACCGCGCAGTGTTCGACGAACCGCAACGCGCCGTTACCCCGGGCCAGTCGGTGGTGTTCTACGACGGCGAAGTGTGCCTGGGCGGCGGCGTGATCGAAGCCGCCGAGCCGTGGAGCCCGCGCGCATGAGCAACCTGCAGGAGCAGCTGATTGCGTTGGGCGGTGTGTTCCAGGCCGCCGTACTGGTCGACCGCATCGCCCGCACCGGCCAGGCCAGCGAGGCCAACATCGGCTGCATGCTCGGCAGCCTGCTGGTCCGTGACCCCAAGGACACCCTGGAGGTGTTCGGCGGTGACGACCTGAACCTGCGCGACGGCTATCGCGCGCTGGTCGGCGCGCTGGAGCGCGACCCCAGCAGCCTGCAGCGCGAGCCGCTGCGCTACGCCCTGTCGATGCTGGGCCTGGAGCGCCAGCTGAACAAGCGTGGCGACCTGCTCGACACCATCGGCAACCGCCTGCCGCAAATCCAGTCCCAGGCCGAGCATTTCGGCCTGGTTCATGAAAACGTCATCGCTTCCAGTGGAGCCTTGTACCAGGACACCCTGAGCACCTTGCGCCAGCGCATCCAGGTACATGGCGACATGCGCTTCCTGCAGCAGGCCAGCAACGCCTCGAAAATCCGCGCCCTGCTGCTGGCCGGCATCCGCGCCGCACGCCTGTGGCGCCAGCTGGGCGGGCACCGCTGGCAGCTGGTATTCAGCCGGCGCAAGCTGTTGAACGAACTGTACGACATGATGCGCAGCCCCTCCTGACAGGGGCTGACAGTTCCGGCCTCATCGCCGGCAAGCCAGCTCCCACAGGATATGCACTGTGCTCAAGGCCGGTGCCGTACCTGTGGGAGCTGGCTTGCCGGTGATAGGGCCAGAACAGGCAATGCACAATGCACAGCTGATTTATGGCCCGACCTTTGGTCAGCCACCCGACCTGAGCGCATTTTTCATGTATGATATGCGCCCTTCCAAAAGCCTGACTGTCCGAGAACACCCCATGCAGCTTTCTTCGCTCACTGCGGTTTCCCCTGTAGACGGCCGTTATGCCGGCAAAACCCAGGCCTTGCGCCCCATTTTCAGCGAATTCGGCCTGATCCGTTTCCGCGCCCTGGTCGAAGTGCGCTGGCTGCAGCGCCTGGCCGCCCACCCGCAGATCGGCGAAGTGCCGGCGTTCTCCGCCGAAGCCAACGCCCTGCTGGACAGCCTGGCCACCGACTTCAAGCTCGAGCACGCCGAACGCGTCAAGGAAATCGAGCGCACCACCAACCACGACGTCAAGGCGATCGAATACCTCCTCAAGGAGCAGGCCGCCAAGCTGCCTGAGCTGGCCAAGGTCAGCGAGTTCATCCACTTCGCCTGCACCAGCGAGGACATCAACAACCTGTCCCACGCCCTGATGCTGCGCGCCGGCCGTGACGAAGTGCTGCTGCCGCTGATGCGCCAGATCGCCGACGCCATCCGCGCCCTGGCCCACGCCCACGCCGACGTGCCGATGCTGTCGCGCACCCACGGCCAGCCGGCTTCGCCGACCACCCTGGGCAAGGAACTGGCCAACGTCGTGTACCGCCTGGAGCGCCAGATCGCCCAGGTTGCCGCCGTACCGCTGCTGGGCAAGATCAACGGTGCCGTGGGCAACTACAACGCCCACCTGTCGGCCTACTCGCAGATCGACTGGGAGCAGAACGCCCGCGCCTTCATCGAAGACGAGCTGGGCCTGCAGTTCAACCCGTACACCACCCAGATCGAGCCGCACGACTACATCGCCGAGCTGTTCGACGCCATCGCTCGCTTCAACACCATCCTGATCGACTTCGATCGCGATGTGTGGGGCTACATTTCGCTGGGCTACTTCAAGCAGAAGACCGTTGCCGGTGAAATCGGCTCGTCGACCATGCCGCACAAGGTCAACCCGATCGACTTCGAAAACTCCGAAGGCAACCTGGGTATCGCCAACGCGCTGTTCCAGCACCTGGCCAGCAAGCTGCCGATCTCGCGCTGGCAGCGTGACCTGACCGACTCCACCGTGCTGCGCAACCTGGGCGTGGGCTTTGCCCACAGCGTCATCGCCTACGAAGCCAGCCTGAAAGGCATCGGCAAGCTGGAAGTCAACGAAGCCCGCATCGCCGCCGACCTGGACGCCTGCTGGGAAGTGCTGGCCGAGCCGATCCAGACCGTGATGCGCCGCTTCAACATCGAAAACCCCTACGAGAAGCTCAAAGAGCTGACCCGTGGCAAGGGCATCACCCCAGAAGCGCTGCTGACCTTCATCGACGGCCTGGACATGCCAGCCGAAGCCAAGGCCGAGCTCAAGCAGCTGACCCCTGCTACCTACATCGGCAACGCGGCAGCACAGGCCAAACGCATCTAAGCTGACCGTCGCGTTCAACGCCCGGCCTGGCCGGGCGTTTTTATTCCCGAACGAAAATTACATTTTTTCAATAGGTTGAACATGAATCCTGATACTCCACTGCAGCTGCTGGGCGGCATCTCGGCCCGCGAATTCATGCGCGACTACTGGCAGAAGAAGCCGCTGCTGGTGCGCCAGGCCTTCCCGGACTTCATCAGCCCGATCGACCCCGACGAGCTGGCCGGCCTGGCCCTGGAAGAGGAAGTAGAGTCGCGTATCGTGCTCGAGCACGGCGCGCACCCGTGGGAGCTGCGTCGCGGCCCGTTCACCGAAGATACCTTTGCCGAGCTGCCGGAAAAGGACTGGACCCTGCTGGTGCAGGCCGTGGACCAGTTCGTCCCGGAAGTAGCCGAACTGCTGGAAAACTTCCGCTTCCTGCCCAGCTGGCGCATCGATGACGTGATGATCAGCTTCGCCGCCCCCGGTGGCAGCGTCGGCCCGCATTTCGACAACTACGACGTGTTCCTGCTGCAGGGCCACGGCCAGCGCAACTGGAAAATCGGCCAGATGTGCAGCAGCGACAGCTCGCTGCTGGAGCACGCCGACCTGCGCATCCTCGCCGACTTCGAGCAGAGCGATGAGTGGACCCTGGAGCCGGGCGACATGCTCTACCTGCCACCACGCCTGGCCCACTACGGCGTGGCCGTGGACGACTGCCTGACCTACTCGGTAGGCTTCCGCGCGCCAAGCGCCGCCGAAGTGCTGACCCACTTCACCGATTTCCTCGGCCAGTTCCTGCCCGACGAAGAACGCTACAGCGACGCCGATGCCCAGCCGGTCAGCGACCCGCACCAGATCCAGCACGACGCCCTCGACCGCCTCAAGGCGCTGCTCGACAAGCACATGGGCGACAAGGACCTGCTGCTGACCTGGTTCGGTCAGTTCATGACCGAGCCACGCTACCCCGAGCAGATCGTCGGTGAAGAGCTGTCTGAGGAAGAGCTGATCGATGCCCTGGAACAAGGCGCCATCCTGATCCGCAATCCGAGCGCGCGCCTGGCCTGGTCGGAGTTCGAAGAAGACCTGCTGCTGTTCGCCAGCGGCCGCAGCTGCCCGCTGCCGGGCAAACTGCGCGAGCTGCTGAAGCTGGTTTGCGCAGCCGACGCCCTGCACATCGACAACCTGGGCGAATGGCTGCAGGATGAAGATGGCCTTATGCTGGTACAGCAGCTGGTCAAACAAGGAAGCCTGGGATTCGCCAATGAATAAGATTCGTGTGCGCCTCGCCGACTGGCACAAGGACAACGCCGACATCCGCCGCATCCGCGAAGCGGTGTTCATTGCCGAACAGCACGTGCCGCCGGAGCTGGAGTGGGACTCGGACGACCCGACCGCCGCGCACTTCCTGGCCCTGGAAGGCGACTACCCGATCGGCACCGCGCGCCTGCTGCCTGACGGCACCATTGGCCGGGTCTCGGTGCTGAAGGACTGGCGCGGGCTGAAGGTGGGTGACGCGCTGATGAACGCGGTGATTGTCGAAGCACAGAACCGCGACCTGAAGCAGCAGATGCTCAGCGCCCAGGTGCACGCCACGCCGTTCTACGAGCGGCTGGGCTTTCGCGTAGTCAGCGAAGAGTTCCTCGAAGCCGGCATCCCGCACGTGGACATGGTGCGCGACTCGCGCGCCTGATCCCTGTACCGGCCTCTTCGCGGGCTTGCCCGCTCCCACAAGGACCCCACAGATATTGAATGCTGTGCAGTACCTGTGGGAGCGGGCAAGCCCGCGAAGAGGCCGGCACAGCAAAATACATCTTCCCTGACAAAAACCTGTACATCCATCCAGATAAAACTTGCCTCCGCGCCTTCGCTTGCGCATCCTATCGCCCATCACCCCCGATGAAGCGTCCCCGGCCATGCGCCTGTTCCTCTGCGAAAAACCCTCCCAGGCAAAAGACATCGCCAAAGTGCTCGGCGCCAACCGCAAGGGCGATGGCTGCTGGCAAGGTACCGACGTCTGCGTGACCTGGTGCATCGGCCACCTGCTGGAAACCGCCCCGCCCGACAGCTACGACGAACGCTACAAGCGCTGGAACCTGGCCGACCTGCCGATCATCCCGGAAAAGTGGAAGATGCTGGTCAAGCCCAAGACCGCCAGCCAGTTCAAGGCAGTCAAGCGCCTGCTCGGCGAAGCGCGCGAACTGGTGATCGCCACCGACGCCGACCGCGAAGGCGAAATGATCGCCCGCGAACTGGTCGAGCATTGCCGCTACCGCGGCCCGGTGCAGCGCCTGTGGCTGTCGGCACTGGACGACGCGTCCATTCGCAAGGCCCTGGCGCGGCTGCTGCCGGGCCACGAAACCTTCAACCTGTACCACTCGGCGCTGGGCCGTTCGCGCGCAGACTGGCTGATCGGCATGAACATGAGCCGGCTCTTCACCCTGCTGGGCCGCCAGTCGGGCTATCAGGGCGTGCTGCCGGTGGGCCGGGTGCAAACGCCCACCTTGCGCCTGGTGGTCGACCGCGACCGCAGCATCGCCGACTTCGTGCCGGTACCGTTCTGGGCCATCGACGTGCAGCTCGAACACGCAGGCTTTGGCTTCAACGCCCAGTGGCGCGCCCCCGAGGACGCCTGCGACGACCAGGGCCGCTGCCTGAACCAGGCCCTGGCGCAGCAGGCTGCCGCCGACATCGGCACTGCGGGTACTGCCCGGGCCGTGAAGGTGACCACCGAGCGCGTGCGTGAAGCGGCACCCCTGCCCTTCGACCTTGGCACCCTGCAGGAGCTGTGCTCGAAAAAGTTCGGCCTCGGCGCCCAGGAAACCCTCGACATCGCCCAGGCCCTGTACGAAACCCACAAGCTGATCACCTACCCGCGCAGCGACTGCGGCTACCTGCCGCAAAGCCAGCACGCCGAAGCGCCAGCCATCCTCGCCGCCCTGCAACGTTCCGATGCCAGCCTGGCGCCGCTGCAGCCCTACCTGGAGCCGCAACGCCGTTCACGGGCGTGGAACGACGCCAAGGTCAGCGCCCACCACGGCATCATCCCCACTGCCGCCGCCAGCGACCCGTCGCGCCTGCCGGCCAAGCACAAGGCGGTGTACACCCTGATCCGCGCCCGCTACCTGGCGCAGTTCCTGCCCAACCACGAGTACGACCGTACCCAGGCCGACTTCGACTGCGCCGGCCATGCCCTGCGTGCCGTAGGCAAGCAGATCGTCGAACCAGGCTGGCGCCGTGCGCTGCCCGAGGCGCTGACCCCGGCCAAGGGCCGCGATGCACCACCGGCCCAGGTGCTGCCGGCGCTACGCGAAGGCCAGGACTGCACAGTGCAGGGCCTGCAACTGAAAGACCTGTGGACCCAGCCGCCCAAGCCGTTTACCGAAGGCGACCTGATCAAGGCAATGAAGAACGTGGCCAAGCTGGTGGACGACCCGCGGTTGAAGCAGAAGCTGAAGGAAACCACCGGTATCGGCACCGAAGCCACCCGCGCCAGCATCATCCAGGGCCTGCTTGACCGCGGCTATCTGGTGAAGAACGGCAAGGCGCTGTCCGCCACCCCTGCGGCCTTCAGCCTGATCGACGCCGTGCCACGCGCCATCGCCGACCCAGGTACCACAGCTATCTGGGAGCAGGCGCTGGACATGGTGCAGAGTGGCGAGATGACACTGGAGGAGTTCGTCGCCCGGCAATCGGCATGGATGGGCAAGCTGGTCGAACGGTGCAGCGGCATGCGCATGACCATCAGCGGGCCGGCAGCGGGGGCTGCGCCGCCGTGGAAGAAGAAGCGTAGAGGGAGTGGGAAGAGTAAAGCGGCTGGAAGCAAGGCTGCCAGCAAGCCGCGGCAGCCCAAGAGAAAAGCTTCAACCTGAGGCTTTTGCACTGTCATTACGGCCCTATCGCCGGCAAGCCAGCTCCCACAGGTACTACACAGCTTTCAAAACCTGCGCAGGACTTGTGGGAGCTGGCTTGCCGGCGATAGGGCAGGCCAGGAATACAGAGAATTCAGAAAAACCACAAAACCTGACCAACATACTGGCGCCATGAATTTTTAATGCTAAATTTTCATGAAAATAATCAAAACAAATTTCATGAGACCCCTGCATGTTCAAACAATCCGCCCAGCACGTCGCCAGCTACTACGCCCAGACCTACCCCGCCAGCATTCCCCTGCACCCTACCCTGCAAGGCAGCCACGACACCGAAGTCCTGATCATTGGCGCCGGCTTCAGCGGCCTGCACACCGCCTTGCGCCTGACCCAGGCCGGCAAGCGCGTAACGCTGCTGGAAGCCAGCCGCGTGGCCTGGGCCGCGTCCGGCCGCAATGGCGGCCAGGCACTGCTCGGCTGGTCGTGCGACATGCCACCGCTGGAAAAGGCCCTGGGCGTCGAACGCACCCGACGCCTGTGGGCCAGCATGTGCTGGGCCGCCGATGAAATGCGCGAACTGCCCGAGCGCCATGGCTTCGACATCGACTACCGGCTGGGCAGCCTGTGGACCGCCGTGCTGCCGCGCCGGGTGAAGATGCTGGAAGAAGCCCTGCATGAGGCCGAACAAAAATGGGGCTACGACGCCCTGCGCCTGATCGGCCGCGACGAGCTGCCGCAATGGATCGACAGCCCGCGCTACCAGGCCGCGCTATACGACGCCAAAGGCGCCCACCTCAACCCGCTGAAGCTGGCTCAGGGCCTGGCCAGCACCATCGAGGCGGCTGGCGGGCGGATCTACGAACAGAGCCAGGTGCTCGACTACCAGAAAGCCGGCGACGGCTATGTGGCCCGTACCGACCGCGGCGAAGTACGCTGCCAGGTGCTGGTGCTGGCCTGCAACGCCTACATCGATCGCCTCGACCGCAACCTGTCGCGCCGCCTGTTGCCGGTTGGCTCCTATCAGGTAGCCACCGCACCGCTGAATGCCGACTTCGCCCAATCGCTACTGCCGCGCAACAGTTGCGTGATCGACAACCAGTTCGTGCCCGACTATTTCCGCCTCACCCCGGACCATCGCCTGCTGTTCGGCGGCGGCTGCACCTACCTGGGCGGTATTCCCAAAGATGTCACCAGCGCTACCCGCCCTTACCTGGAGCGGGTGTTCCCGCAGCTGGCCGGGGTGGCCATCGACTATGCCTGGGGCGGCCATATCGACTGCAGCATCCAGCGCACCCCGGATGTCGGTCGCGAGGGCCAGCGCTACTGGCTGCAGGGGTTCTCGGGCCATGGCGTGCTACCAACACTGGCGGCGGCGCGGGCGGTCAGCGATGCCATTCTTGGCGACGACGACCTGCTGACGCTGTACCAAGGCCTCGACAACGGCCGCTTCCCCGGCGGCGATCTGCTGGCGGCACCGCTGGAAGCTGCAGCCAAGGCCTGGTACCGGATGCGCGACCGCGTCTGATCGGTTGACGCCCCTTCCTTGTGGGAGCGGCCTTGTGTCGCGAAAGGGCCGCAAAGCGGCCCCGGCAATGTGTGCATCTGTGCTGAAACCCTGGGGCTGCCTTGCAGCCCTTTCGCGACACAAGGCCGCTCCTACAGGGGACCGAGCAGGGCCGGGAGTGCCCCACAAATTCCAGCACCAGGAAAAAACCACCTATTCTCAATAGCTCCCTTCGCTTCCTGCACACAGGAGACCCGACCATGAGCTATGTAACCACGAAGGACGGCGTACAGATCTTCTACAAGGACTGGGGCCCGCGTGACGCACCGGTCATCCACTTCCACCACGGCTGGCCGCTCAGCGCCGACGATTGGGATGCCCAGCTGTTGTTCTTCCTCGCCCATGGTTACCGCGTGGTCGCCCACGACCGCCGCGGCCATGGCCGCTCCAGCCAGGTATGGGACGGCCACGACATGGACCACTACGCCGACGATGTGGCAGCGGTCGTCGCTCACCTGGGCATCCAGGGCGCCGTGCATGTCGGCCACTCGACCGGTGGCGGTGAAGTGGTGCGCTACATGGCACGGCACCCTGAAGACAAGGTGGCCAAGGCCGTGCTGATCGCCGCCGTACCGCCACTGATGGTGCAGACGCCCGCTAATCCTGGTGGCCTGCCCAAATCGGTGTTCGACGGCTTCCAGGCCCAGGTTGCCAGCAACCGTGCGCAGTTCTACCGGGATGTGCCGGCCGGGCCGTTCTACGGCTACAACCGCCCTGGCGTCGAAGCCAGCGAAGGCATCATCGGCAACTGGTGGCGCCAGGGCATGATTGGCAGTGCCAAGGCTCATTACGATGGCATCGTGGCGTTTTCCCAGACCGACTTCACCGAAGACCTGAAGGGCATCCAGCAACCGGTGCTGGTGATGCACGGCGATGATGATCAGATCGTGCCGTATGAGAACTCCGGGGTGCTGTCGGCGAAGCTGCTGCCCAATGGCACGCTGAAGACTTACAAGGGCTACCCGCATGGCATGCCGACCACCCATGCCGATGTGATCAATGCGGATTTGCTGGCGTTTATCCGTAGCTGATGTGATTGCAGGATCGGCCGATTCGCGGGCAAGCCCACTCCTATGAGATTCGCCATCTTTAGCAGGAGCCGGCTTGCCTTCGATAGGGCTGGCCTGGCAACTCATCCATGGATCATGCTTGCAACTGGCAAATTTAACAGTAGCGCGTCTGGCTATTTTGGCCAAAGGTGACCTCATTACCTACCACGCCAGAAGCCCGACCATGCCAGAAAACAAAAAGCAGTACTTATTCTACAACAGAGACCACCTGTCACAGATCAATGGTGATAACAAAACCGTGACGCTATTTTCAGCCCTGGATACTCCACTCGCGCAGCGATCTGACGAAACACTGCTCACCGCAGTGAACTCACAGGCATCGATCGTTGAAAGTTCACATCGAGACTGCATTCAGAGCCTGAGCTACAGCGCTTATGGGTACAGCCATATTTATAATGTTCTGGGTTACACCGGGCAACGTTGTGATCGTTTCACATACCACTACCTCCTTGGCAATGGATACCGTGCTTACAGCGCCATTTTGATGCGATTTCTTTCACCTGACACCTTGAGCCCTTTTGGTAACGGAGGGCGAAACGCATATGCCTATTGTGAGGGTGATCCAACGAACAACGTTGACCCGTCAGGCCACATGTTCCGGGGTTTAAGGAGGCTGGTCAATAGAGTAAGCGACGCTCCGAGCTCATCATTTACCGCCAAGAACAAACATTACAACGCAGCTAAAGAAGTCACCGAGAGCACCCCACCGCTGGCCGAATTCAAGAATTGGTTTGATAGCATATATACTCGGGAAAAGCATTTGAAGCAGGCTGCAAAACTGCACCAATTGGCAGAAAGGTTAGAAACATGGAGCCCCAATCCTGATCTGGCCATCATACTGAGTGAAGAAGACCAATGGTACCTTGCATTTGAAAAATATCAGAAGGCACTCAACAAAACAGTGGCAATGATCGAAAAAGTCTATATCCCTGTCGAGCCAGTAACAATATCTCCTCTCCCCTCATTATCTTCACTGAATTCAGACATGAGAAAAGCACACCACGTCAGCAGCTTGCGCTAAAACGTCAGTCACCGGGCCTGAAAACTGGCACTGGCAACCTTGGCGCGTGAGCATTACCATCCCGAGCTCTCGGAGCGGCAATCCCGCTCCGGCTCCTTTCCTGAATCCGCCCAAACCCCATGCCCTTCGAACTCACCGTAGAACCTCTCACTCTGCTGATCCTGGCCCTGGTCGCCTTCGTCGCCGGCTTCATCGATGCCATCGCCGGCGGTGGCGGCCTGCTCACCACCCCGGCGCTACTCACCGCCGGCATGCCGCCACACCTGGTACTGGGCACCAACAAGCTCAGCTCTACCTTCGGCTCGGCCACCGCCGGCTTCACCTACTACAGGCGCAAGCTGTTCCACCCGGCGCAATGGCGCCCGGCATTGTTCGCCACCTTGGTCGGTGCTTTGCTCGGTGCAGTGATTGCCCACTACATGCCGGCCGAATGGCTGAACAAGATGCTGCCTGTGGTCGTCTTCGCCTGTGGCGTCTATCTGCTGTTCGGCGGCACGCCCAAGGCGCCGCTGGATGCCGATGCACCGATCAGGAAAAAGTGGCAAGTGCCGCAAGGCTTCACCCTGGGCTTCTATGACGGCGTGGCCGGCCCGGGTACCGGGGCGTTCTGGACGGTCAGCACCCTGCTGCTCTACCCCATCGATCTGGTCCGTGCCAGCGGCGTGGCGCGCAGCATGAACTTCGTCAGCAACATCGCAGCGCTGACGGTATTCATCATTTCCGGGCAGGTGGACTACATCGTCGGCCTGTGCATGGGCCTGTCGGTGATGGTCGGCGCGTTCTTCGGCGCACGCACGGCGATCAGTGGCGGCAGCAAGTTCATCCGCCCGGTGTTCATCACCGTGGTGCTGGCGCTGACCGTGCGGCTGGCGTGGCAGCACTGGTTCAGCTTGGCATAAGGCTCTCAGGAGGGCTCTGTAGGCTTCAGATCACAGGCCTGCCGTCCAACGAACACTTCGCTACTCACATTTCTGCCAGTTGCAAGATTGAGCTTACCTGGTTGAGGGTATTAAAAGTCCTCTCAACCAGGTAAGAAAAATATGCCCAAGTCGTATAGCCGACAAGCCTACACCTGTTATGGCTTTGTCGCTCAACAAGAATCACGGCTAGCCATACTCGGTTTCAATGGCCAACAGCGAGGCCGTTTGACGGACTGCTATTACTTGGGTAATGGCTATCGCGCTTATAACCCGAAACTCATGCGATTCAACTCAACAGACAACCTGAGCCCTTTCCACCACGGCGGGATCAACGCATATGCTTATTGTGGCGGAGACCCCATAAACAACATTGATCCTTCCGGACATTGGTTCTGGTCTCGCTCCGAGCCTAAATATGCGTTATCGATGATCAAAAAAACTGACACCCATAAGCTTACCCAGCAATATAGCGGATGGTATCACCATCCAGCCGCAGACGGCTGGGATGCTGAAATGGCAATCAAATTACCAAAAAGGGTAGAAAAAAAATATATTACGCCACACAGCTTCAGCTGGCAAAAAATGGTGTGTCTAACGCTCCGATACAGCACATACAGAGCAGGCTGGATAGCGTCAGTGCCAAAATAGCTAAAACTCGTACAAGACTGGAAAAGCTCAAACGTGAGCTTCCTTTACATGCATTAACAGTCATGAATAGCATGCTGGCACCTCCGCCGCCTCCACCGCCCTATCCGGTGATCGATAATCACTCCGTGGTTCCCAACGACATAGATGCTACGATTGCAAACTATCAGATTCGCTTGCAATTAACACAACATGTCGCACCACCTGTATACCGCAAGACCAGTGACCCAAATTACTAGCGTGGCAGCACTGGTTCTGGCAGGCCTAGGCGGCGCGCAACGTACAGATCGATCAAGTACCGGGCAATCGACCGCCCGGCCGGCAGCGGCGGCAGGTCGTGGACGCTGAACCACTTGGCATCCTCGATCTCGTCCGGCTGCATGACGATATCGCCGCCGGCATACTCGGCATGGAAGCCCAGCATCATCGAATGCGGGAACGGCCAGCACTGGCTGCCGACGTACTGGATGTTCCTTACTTCCACCGCCACCTCTTCACGCACTTCGCGCACCAGGCAGTCCTCGGCCGACTCGCCCGGCTCGGCAAAGCCTGCCAAGGTGCTGTACACCCCGGTGACGAAGCGTGGCGAACGCGCCAGCAGGATTTCGTCGCCACGGGTCACCAGCACGATCATGCTTGGCGAAATGCGCGGGTAGCTGCGCAGGTCGCAAGGCTGGCAGTACATTGCCCGCTCCCAGCGGATCTGCGTCATTGCCTGGCCGCAACTGCCACAGAAACGGTGCTCGCGGGCCCAGGTGCCGATCTGCGCGGCATAGCCCAGTACTTTGTAGGTGTCGAAGTCACCCTCGAGCATGAACGCGCGCAGGCCGCGCCAGGCGCAGCCAGGCACGTCGGTGGCGCTGCGCAGCTCCAGCAGGAACACCGGCTGGCCGTCGAAGTGGCCGATGCCGTGCTCGCACAGCACGTCGAGGTCCTGGCGCCTGAGCCAGTCGCGAGGGAACAGCGCGCCGTTGTCGTCCACCAGGAACCCTTCCGGGCTGCGGGCCACGGCCAGCCCCCCGGTGATCTGCGGGTCGAGTACTGCGGTAGTCCAGCGTGCTGACATGTCGGGGGTTCCCTTACTGCGCGTCCCCCGGCCTGATCAGTCGGCGAACGTCGGTTTCTGTTTGCTCATGTGCGCTGCCACCGCCACGCGCAGGTCTTCGGACTGCAGCATCGCGGCGTTCCAGGTGGCGATGTACTCCAGGCCATCGTCGATGCGATGGTCACGCATGTAGCTGAGCATTTCCTTGGTGCCGGTCACGGCGATCGGCGATTTTGCGGCAATCTCGCCGGCGATGGCAAAGACCCCGTCCATCAGCGCGGCCTGATCATCATAGACCCGGTTGACCAGGCCGATGCGCAGCGCCTCTTCGGCCTCGACATTGCGCCCGGTGAAAGCCAGCTCACGCATCATGCCGTCACCGATGATACGAGGCAAACGTTGCAGTGTGCCGACATCGGCGGCCATGCCCATGTCGATTTCCTTGATCGAGAACTGCGCGTCGCTGCTGCAGTAGCGCATGTCGCAGGCCGAGATCAGATCGATGGCGCCGCCAATGCAGTAACCCTGCACCGCGGCCAGCACCGGCTTGCGGCATTTGTCCACGGCATTGAACGACGCCTGCAGGCGCAGGATGGTGCTGCGCAGGAAGCGTGCGTTACGGCCGACGTCCTTGCCCATCTGCCCGGCCAGCGAAGCCAGCATCATCAGGTCGATACCAGCGGAAAAATGCTTGCCGGCTCCGCTGATCACCACCGCCCGCACCGCGTCGGTGTCGTCGACCCACCGGAAGATGTCGATGATCTCCTCCCAGAAGGCCGCGTTCATCGCATTGCGCTTGTCCGGGCGGTTGATCTGAACGTGGGCGATGCTGTTGGTCAGTTCGACCTTGAATGCGCTGTACTCGGTCACGGGCGGCACTCCTGCGGGTGAAGGGTTCATGGCACGGATGGTAACCCACCCCGATGACCGCACTTGTGCCAAAAACGGGACTTTACGCCTTGCCTAAGACGCGCTGATCCGGCACCGTGCGCCATCGCCGAATCATAAGGATACAAATTCATGTCGCGCTCCCTGACCGGCGCCCTCGCCCACAGCTTTCTGGGCCAGTCGCCGCTTTGGTACAAGGCAGTCATCTGCCTGTTCCTGGTGCTCAACCCGCTGCTGCTGGTGACCGTCGGCCCGGTCGCTGCCGGCTGGGCACTGGTGCTCGAATTCATCTTCACCCTGGGCATGGCCCTGAAGTGCTACCCGCTGATGCCTGGCGGCCTGCTGCTGGTCGAAGCCCTGCTGTTGCAGATGACCACCCCGCAAGCCCTGTACGAAGAGCTGCAGCACAACTTCCCGGTGATCCTGCTGCTGATGTTCATGGTCGCGGGCATCCACTTCATGAAGGAACTGCTGCTGTTCCTATTTTCGCGCATCCTGCTGGGGGTGCGTTCGAAGGCGATCCTGGCGTTGCTGTTCTGCGTGCTGTCGGCATTCCTCTCGGCGTTTCTCGATGCGCTGACCGTGACCGCCGTGATCATCAGCGCCGCGGTCGGTTTCTATGCGGTGTACCACCGCGTCGCCTCCGGGGCCAACCCGCGCGAAGACAGTGCGCTGGACAGCGACCAGCAGGTCGCACAGTTGCACCGTGAAGACCTCGACCAGTTCCGCGCCTTCCTGCGCAGCCTGCTGATGCATGGCGCGGTGGGTACCGCCCTGGGCGGCGTGTGCACGCTGGTGGGCGAGCCGCAGAACCTGCTGATCGGCCATGAGATGGGCTGGCACTTCGCCGATTTCTTCCTGAAGGTGGCACCGGTGTCACTGCCGGTGCTGGGCGCCGGCTTGCTGACCTGCGTGCTGCTGGAGAAGTTGCGCCTGTTCGGCTACGGCACGTTGATGCCCGAGCCGGTGCGTCAGGTACTGGCCGCCTACGCCGCCGAGGACGATGCTGCACGCACCACTGCCCAGCGCATCGCGCTGTGGGTGCAAGGGTTCGCCGCACTGATCCTGATCGTCTGCCTGGGGCTGCACGTTGCCGAGGTCGGCCTGATCGGCCTGATGGTGATCGTGCTGATCACGGCATTCACCGGCATTACCGACGAACACCGCCTGGGCCGTGCCTTCCAGGACGCCATGCCGTTCACCGCTTTGCTGGTGGTGTTCTTCGCCGTGGTGGCGGTGATTCACCAGCAGCAACTGTTCAGCCCGTTGATTGCCTGGGTGCTGGCGCTGCCGGCCGAGCAGCAACCGGGCATGCTTTACCTGGCCAACGGCCTGCTGTCGGCGATCAGCGACAACGTGTTCGTTGCCACCATCTACATCACCGAGGTGAAGCAGGCGTTCCTCAATGGCAGCATGAGCCGCGAGCATTTCGAGACGCTGGCGGTGGCTATCAACACCGGCACCAACCTGCCGAGCGTGGCGACGCCGAATGGGCAGGCGGCCTTCCTGTTCCTGCTGACTTCGGCGATTGCGCCGCTGATACGGCTGTCGTATGGGCGAATGGTGTGGATGGCCTTGCCCTATACCGTAGTGATGGGTGGTCTGGGGTGGTGGGCGGTGACCTACTGGCTGTGATGTAGCTTGTACCGGCCCTATCGCCGGCAAGCCAGCTCCCACAGGTTTTACGCTGCACTCAAGGACTGTGGTGTACCTGTGGGAGCTGGCTTGCCGGCGATAGGGCCAGTGCAGACACAGCACAAGGCCCTGTCGATTCTGCTGCCTGCCATTCGACTATCCCATGCCCCCAGCCACCCCCGGCTGCCAACAGGAGAGCCCCCATGCGCAAACTCATCGTAGCCGCCTTCATCAGCCTCGACGGTGTCATGCAAGCCCCCGGCGGCCCGCAGGAAGACACCAGCGGCGGCTTCACCTACGGCGGCTGGATCGTGCCCTACGCCGAGGAAGTCTTCGGCCAGGCCATGCAGGCCCTGTTCAGCCAGCCCTTCGAGTTGCTGCTGGGCCGGCGCACCTACGACATCTTCGCCGGCTACTGGCCAAAGGTAAAAGACAGCTCGGAAGACTTCTCCATCGCCAACCTGTTCAACAGCGTGCCCAAGCACGTGGCCACCCACACCCCGGCAACCCTCGACTGGCACAACAGCCACGCCCTGGGCGCAGACATCACAGCAACGGTCCGCGACCTGAAACAACAGGACGGCGCCAACCTGCTGACCCAGGGCAGCAGCGATCTGGTGCAGCAACTGCTGGCGGCGGGCCTGGTCGATGAACTGCAACTGCTGATCCACCCGTTGCTGCTCGGCCACGGCAAGCGCCTGTTCGGCGACGATGCGGCAGCGGCGGCCTTCACCCTGCAGCACTCGCAGGTTTCGCCCAAGGGCGTGGTCATCGCCCGTTACGTGCGTGCCGGCGAAGTGCAGACCGGTTCGTTCTGAAAGGCACGATTGCGTACAACTTTTGCCTCTCGCTCGCATCGAAACACAGGTAAGCCCCGTCCGTATCAAGGAGGTTCACCATGGCGCTACGCACCACGTTGCTGTTTTCCTGCATGACCCTGGCCTTGCTCGGCTGCGCCGGCAACGATCACCCGGCGCCGCCGCGCACCCAGCAGGTCGACCTGCAACGTTACCAGGGCACCTGGTACGAACTCGCGCGGTTGCCGATGTTCTTCCAGCGCAACTGCGTGCAGTCCGAAGCGCACTATGGCCTGCGAGAGGACGGCCGCCTCGACGTGACCAACCGCTGCCAGGAAAAGGGCGGCCAGTGGAACCAGGCCAAGGGCATCGCCGAAGCCCAGCAACCGGGCAGCACCGACAAGCTCTGGGTGCGCTTCGACAACTGGTTCAGCCGCCTCGCGCCCGGCCTGACCAAGGGCGAGTACTGGGTGCTGTACCACGACCAGGACTACCGCGTAGCCTTGGTCGGCCACCCGAACCGCGAATACCTGTGGCTGCTTTCGCGCACGCCCGCGGTCACCGACCAGCTGCGCGAACAACTGCTGACGATCGCCCGGGAGCAAGGCTATGACACCAGCAAGCTGATCTGGCGACAGGCCGAGTAGGCAAGACCTGGCAGGCCATCGACGACATGCGGCAATCCGGCTAAGGTGTGCGCCCTTACCACCTCGAAGGAACGAGCCCGTTGAGTACCACGCCGCTACCTGCACCCCTTATCCGTCCGACACCCATCCGCCCGCTGGTGCTGACGTCACTGCTGGACTGAAACAAGGAGCCAGACCATGGATTTGCTGTTCCTGGGCACCTCCGCCGGCGTGCCGACCAAGGCACGCAATGTCAGCGCCACCGCAGTGATCGAAGCCAGTGGCAGCCACTGGTACCTGATCGACTGCGGCGAAGGCACCCAGCACCGGCTGCTGCATACGCCGCTGTCGATCCGCGACTTGCGCGCCATCTTCATCACCCACGTGCACGGCGACCATTGCTTCGGCCTGCCGGGCCTGCTGGCCAGCGCCGGCATGAGCGGGCGCACCCAGCCACTGGACCTTGTCCTGCCCGCCGCCCTGCACGACTGGGTGCGCCAGGGGCTGGTTGCCAGCGATACCTTCCTGCCGTTCGAACTGCGCCTGCTGGCCGTGGAAGAGCTGGTCGAGTGGCGCAGTGACGCCCTGCAAGTGACCAGCGTGCAGCTTTCGCACCGGGTGCCGAGCGTCGGCTTCGTGTTCACCGAGCTCAACCCCGAACCGCGCCTGGACATACCGCGCCTGGAAGCCGACGGCATCCCCCGCGGCCCGCTGTGGGGCGAGATGGCCAAGGGCTTGACGGTGCAGCATGGCGGGCAGTTGCTGCACGGCAATGACTACTTGCGCCCTTCGCGTCCGCCACGGCGGGTGATCGTGTGCGGCGACAACGACAACCCCGAATTGTTGGCCGACGTCGCCAAGGGCGCGGACGTGCTGGTGCACGAAGCCACGTTCACCCAGGCGGTGGTAGAGCGCACGGGGGTAACCTTCGGCCACAGCACCGCGGCTGCAGTGGCGCGCTTTGCCGAAGCTGCAGGCGTGCGCAACCTGGTGCTGACGCACTTCAGCGCCCGCTACCAGAACGACCCACGGCGCAGCCCGAGCATCGACAACGTGCGCGACGAAGCCCTCGCCCACTACAGCGGGCAGCTGACCCTGGCGCAGGACCTGCAGCGCTATCACATCGGGCGCGATGGCTGTCTCGAACCGGCCGGATGATTTAGCATGGCCGGTTTTCCAAAAGGACTTGGCCATGCAACGCATCGTGATTCTGGGCAACGCCGGCAGTGGCAAATCGACCCTGGCCCGGCAGATAGGCGCACGCTTGGGAGTGCCGGTGGTGCACCTCGATACGTTGTTCTGGGAGACCGGCTGGGTCGAGCCGGATGCCCAGACCTTCCGTACCCGCGTGCGCGATGCGGTGGCTGGGGAGGCTTGGGTATGCGAAGGCAATTATGCCCGCCGCACGTTCGACCTGCGTCTGCCGCGGGCCGACCTGGTCATCTGGCTGGATACGCCGAGACTGACCTGCCTCAAGCGGGTGATCCTGCGCAGCGTGCTGAACAAGCCCCGACCGGACCTGCCGGCGGGATGTACCGAGCGGCTGGACCGGGCGTTTCTGACCTTTTTGAAGTTCGTATGGACGTTCGACCGTGGGTATCGGCCGGGGATCGAGGCGAGCCGCCAGGCCACAGGGCCGCAGGTACCGGTGGTGCATTTGCGGGGTGGGCGGCAGATTGCGGCGTATCTGGCGAGCCTCTCATTGCCTGTTCCGGCCTAATCGCCGGCAAGCCAGCTCCCACAGGTACTGCACATGCCTCAGGGCCAGTGCATCCTGTGGGAACTGACCCAGAGGCATACGCAGTACCTGTGGGGAATATGCAGTCCCTGTGGGAACTGGCCTTTGGGGCATATGCAGTACCTGTGGGAGCTGGCCTTTGGGGCATATGCAGTACCTGTGGGAGCTGGCTTGCCGGCGATAGGGCCGGCGCAGGCGCCTTCTATCTCCGCTCAGGCCGCCAACCGCCCACTGGCAATCGCCTCCGACGCCGCCAGCATCGCGCGCAGCAACACCGCGCAGCCCGCGGCCAGGTCCTCGGGCGTGGCGTTCTCGATCTCGTTATGGCTGATACCGTTCTCGCACGGCACGAAAATCATCCCCGCCGGCCCCAGTTCGGCCAGGAAGATCGCGTCGTGCCCCGCGCCGCTGACGATATCCATATGCGGCAGGCCCAGCGCCTGCGCCGATTCGCGCACGGCATCGACACACCCTTGGTCGAAGTACAACGCCGGGAAATCGGCTGTGGGTACCAGTTCGTGGCTCAGCCCATGCCTGGCACAGGTCGCCTCGATCACCGCGCGCACATCGGCAATCATCGCATTCAGCTGCTCACCCTCCAGATGACGGAAATCCAGGGTCATGCGCACTTCGCCCGGGATCACGTTGCGCGAGCCCGGGTAGGCCTGCAGGCAACCCACCGTCCCACAGGCATGGGGCTGGTGGCCGAGGGCAGTGCGGTTGACTGCCTCCACCACCGCCGCCGCGCCGACCAGGGCGTCCTTGCGCAGGTGCATGGGCGTAGGGCCGGCATGGGCCTCGACACCGCGCAGGGTCAGGTCGAACCACTTCTGGCCCAGCGCGCCCAGCACCACACCGATGGTCTTGCGCTGATCTTCGAGGATCGGGCCCTGCTCGATGTGCGCTTCGAAATAGGCCCCCACCGGGTGGCCTGATACGGCGCGCGGGCCGGCGTAGCCGATGGCGTTCAACGCCTCGCCAACGCTGACACCCTGGGCGTCGCGCTTGGCCAGGGTTTCCTCCAGGGTGAACTTGCCGGCGAACACCCCGGAACCCATCATGCACGGCGCAAAGCGCGAACCTTCTTCGTTGGTCCACACCACCACTTCCAGCGGTGCTTCGGTTTCGATGCCCAGGTCGTTGAGGGTGCGGAGCACCTCCAGCCCAGCCATCACCCCGAAGCAGCCGTCGAACTTGCCCCCGGTGGGCTGGGTGTCGATATGGCTGCCGGTCATCACCGGGGGCAGCTTGGGGTTACGCCCCGGGCGACGGGCGAAGATGTTGCCGACGGCGTCGATGCTGACCGTGCAACCGGCGGCCTCGCACCACTGCACGAACAGGTCGCGGGCCTGGCGGTCGAGGTCGGTCAGGGCCAGGCGGCACACGCCGCCTTTGGCTGTGGCACCGAGGCGGGCCAGGTCCATCAGGGACTGCCACAGGCGGGTGCTGTCGATGTGGTGGGCGGTGGTCTTCAGGATCTCTTTGACTGGGGTCACGGGTTTCTCCTTCAGGCTTTTTGTTGTCTGTGCCGGCCTCTTCGCGGGCATGCCCGCTCCCACAGGATCACCACAGGTCTGGAAAACCGTGCAGTACCTGTGGGAGCGAGCGAGCCCGCGAAGGAGCCGGCGCGGTCTCACGGCAAGGGCTTGGCCACCCGCGCCGGGCTGCGCGCGACCACGCCGGCGAAGAGGTAATACAGCGCCCCGCCCAGCAGCGAACCGGTGAACCAGCCGTAGTCGTAGAACCAGCTGAAACTGCTGTTGCCAATGGCCATCACGGTCAGCGCGACCGGCAACGCAAAGGCGGCAAAACCGGCCCAGTTCCACGCCGGGTACACGTCGTCGCGGTACAGCCCGGCCAGGTCCAGCTTCTGCCGGCGGATCAGGAAGTAGTCCACCACCATGATCCCGGCGATCGGCCCCAGCAGGCTGGAATAGCCCAGCAGCCAGTTGGAGTACACGCTCTCCAGGCTCAGGTCGGAGACGATCCAGCCCAGCTTCTTCAGCAGCTCATGGCCCATCAGCGCCAGGCCGATGAAGCCGGTAAGCCACACCGCACGGCTGCGCCCGATCAGGCGTGGGGCGATGTTCTGGAAGTCGTTGGTCGGCGACACGATGTTCGCCGCGGTGTTGGTCGACAGCGTGGCGATCACGATCAGCGCCATGGCCAGGGCCACCCAGAACGGGCTGTGGATCTTGCCGATCAGGCTGACCGGGTCGGACACGGTCTCGCCAACCAACGACGCCGAAGCAGCGGTGAGTACCACGCCCAGCGCGGCGAACAGGAACATGGTCAGCGGCAAGCCGAAGATCTGCCCGAGAATCTGGTCCTTCTGGCTGCGGGCGTAGCGGCTGAAGTCGGGGATGTTCAGCGATAACGTGGCCCAGAAACCGA
Organism: Pseudomonas sp. B13(2017); assembly: GCF_002113245.1. Taxonomy (NCBI): domain Bacteria; kingdom Pseudomonadati; phylum Pseudomonadota; class Gammaproteobacteria; order Pseudomonadales; family Pseudomonadaceae; genus Pseudomonas; species Pseudomonas sp. B13(2017). The sequence goes on along the minus strand of NZ_NEJX01000009.1, from coordinate 168,006 downwards.
CCATGGCGGTAAGCCCGGCGCAGAAGTAGCCGAGCATGTTCGCCCCTTCCGGGCGCTTGGGCGGCTGGGCCAGCAGTTCGGTCATCGACATGTGCGGCAAGGCCCAGAACAGCAGGCCGACGCCGACCGCCACCAGCAGCGGTGCCGACAGCGTTTCGAGCCACTTGATCGACTCGGCGCCGCGCAGCACCACCCACAGGTTCAGGCACCAGAAGATCATGAAGCCGATCACCTCGCCGGTGCCGCCCAGGGCCTTCCAGCCGTCGAACACCGAGCCGAGGAACAGGTGGATGGCCAGGCCGCCGAACATGGTCTGGATGCCGAACCAGCCACAGGCGACCACTGCCCGGATCAGGCATGGCACGTTGGAGCCAAGGATGCCGAACGACGAACGCAGCAGCACCGGGAACGGAATGCCGTACTTGGTGCCAGGGAAGGCGTTGAGGGTGAGCGGGATCAGCACGATCAGGTTGGCCAGCAAAATCGCCAGCAGGGCCTCGCCCACGCTGAGGCCGAAGTAGGCGGTGAGCACGCCGCCGAGGGTGTAGGTGGGCACGCAGATGGACATGCCCACCCACAGGGCGGTGATATGCCATTTGTTCCAGGTGCGCTGGTGCACCTTGGTCGGGGCGATGTCGTGGTTGTAGCGCGGGCTGTCGAGGACATCGCTGCCCTCGGACAGCTCGAACAGGCCATCCTGCTCGACCACTTCCGATCTGCTCTGCTGCATGGGGGCCTTCTCCAGATGTTCTTGTAGTTGTTTGCCCATCGGGTTGATGCGATGGCCGGAGTACACACGCTTTATGTGCTTGAAAATCTCGACCAGATTTTCATCTTGTCAAGTCAGTCAAAGTTTCAAAAAGCCCCGTAGTCAGCACCGAAAAACAAATAATTTCCTTAATTTCAATGAGTTAAAAACCACAAAATTAATGGGAAAATTTTCTTGCTGAATGCCGTATCTGCATCTAGCCTCCAATCTTGTCAGGTCTGACAGGATTAACCGCCCTGTACGCCCTGCACCCAGACAATTCCAAGAACCGGCCCAGACCGGTCAGCCTGCGAGGAAAACGGCATGTCCCTGTTGATCCGTGGCGCCACCGTGGTCACCCACGAAGAGAGTTACCCCGCCGATGTCCTGTGTGCCGATGGCCTGATCCGCGCCATCGGGCAAAACCTCGAACCGCCCACCGACTGCGAAATCCTCGACGGCAGCGGCCAGTACCTGATGCCCGGCGGCATCGACCCGCATACCCACATGCAGCTGCCGTTCATGGGCACCGTGGCCAGCGAGGACTTCTTCAGCGGCACCGCTGCGGGCCTGGCCGGTGGCACCACCTCGATCATCGACTTCGTCATCCCAAACCCGCAGCAGTCGTTGCTGGAGGCCTTCCACACCTGGCGCGGCTGGGCGCAGAAAAGCGCCAGCGACTACGGTTTCCATGTCGCCATCACCTGGTGGAGCGAGCAGGTAGCCGAAGAGATGGGCGAACTGGTGGCCAAACATGGGGTAAACAGCTTCAAGCACTTCATGGCCTACAAGAATGCGATCATGGCCGCCGACGACACCCTGGTGGCCAGCTTCGAGCGCTGCCTGCAACTGGGTGCGGTGCCCACCGTGCATGCCGAGAACGGCGAACTGGTGTACCACCTGCAGAAAAAACTGCTGGCCCAGGGCCTGACCGGGCCGGAAGCCCACCCGCTGTCACGCCCCTCCCAGGTCGAGGGCGAGGCGGCCAGCCGCGCCATCCGCATTGCCGAGACCCTGGGCACGCCACTGTACCTGGTGCATGTTTCCAGCCGCGAAGCGCTGGACGAAATCGCCTATGCCAGGGGCAAGGGCCAGCCGGTGTACGGCGAAGTGCTGCCAGGCCATCTGCTGCTGGATGACAGCGTCTACCGTGACCCGGACTGGGCCACCGCCGCAGGCTACGTGATGAGCCCACCGTTCCGCCCGCGCGAACACCAGGAGGCGCTGTGGCGCGGGCTGCAGTCGGGCAACCTGCACACTACCGCCACCGACCATTGCTGCTTCTGCGCCGAGCAGAAAGCCATGGGCCGCGACGACTTCAGCCGTATCCCCAACGGCACTGCCGGCATCGAGGACCGCATGGCGGTGCTGTGGGATGCCGGGGTGAACAGCGGGCGCCTGTCGATGCATGAGTTCGTCGCGCTGACCTCCACCAACACCGCGAAAATCTTCAACCTGTTCCCGCGCAAAGGTGCCATTCGTGTTGGTGCCGACGCCGACCTGGTGCTGTGGGACCCGCAAGGCACGCGCACCATCTCGGCCAGGACCCACCACCAGCAGGTGGACTTCAACATCTTCGAAGGCCGTACCGTGCGCGGCATCCCCAGCCATACCATCAGCCAGGGCAAGGTGCTCTGGGCCGATGGCGACCTGCGTGCGGAAAAAGGCACGGGCCGGTATGTGGAACGGCCGGCGTATCCGTCGGTGTACGAGGTGCTGGGGCGCAGGGCCGAAGTGCAGCGGCCGACGCCCGTGCAGCGTTAAGGCCATTGGGGCTGCTGCGCAGCCCATCGCCGGCAAGCCAGCTCCCACAGGAATAGTGCTGCTCTCAAGGGCATGGCTCTCCTGATGGAACCAGCTCTTACAGGGATGGCAATGCTCTCAAGGACAACACTGTACCTGTGGGAGCTGGCTTGCCGGCGATTGGGGCGCACCGCGCCCCCATTCCAAGCCCCATATAAAAAGAGAGGCTACAACCGTGATCGACGCCCTGAACCACTTGCCGCGCCCACGGGCCGGCGCCGACCAGCTGGCCGAGCGCTTCAGCGACCTGGCCCCACCCCTCACCGCCCGCCAGGCCGCCGTCGAAAGCGCACGCTGCCTGTATTGCTATGACGCCCCCTGCGTCAACGCTTGCCCCAGCGACATCGACATCCCGTCGTTCATCCATCGCATCAGCGACGAAAACCTGCAAGGCGCCGCCGAGCGCATCCTCTCGGCCAACATCCTCGGCGGCAGTTGCGCCCGCGTCTGCCCCACCGAAATCCTTTGCCAGCAAGCCTGCGTACGCAACAACGCGCAGGAATGCGCACCGGTGCTGATCGGCCAGCTGCAGCGCTATGCCCTGGACAACGCCCAGTTCACCGAGCACCCGTTCCAGCGCTCGCCGGCCACTGGCAAGCGCATCGCCGTAGTGGGTGCCGGCCCCGCCGGGCTGTCGTGCGCCCACCGCCTGGCCATGCACGGGCATGATGTGGTGGTGTTCGAGGCCAGTGACAAGGCCGGTGGCCTCAACGAGTACGGCATCGCCCGCTACAAGCTGGTGGACGACTACGCCCAGCGTGAAGTGGAATTCCTGCTCGGCATCGGCGGCATCGAGATCCGCCATGGCCAGCGCCTGGGCAGCAACCTCGGCCTGGGCGAACTGCGCGATCAGTACGACGCAGTGTTCCTCGGCCTCGGCCTGAATGCCGTGCGCCAGCTCGGCCTGCCGGATGAAGAGGCCCCCGGCCTGCTCGCCGCCACCGCATACATCCGCGAACTACGCCAGGCCGACGACCTGAGCCAGCTGCCCCTGGCCGACCGCTGCCTGGTAATCGGCGCCGGCAACACCGCCATCGACATGGCCGTGCAGATGAGCCGCCTGGGTGCCCGTGACGTCAACTTGGTGTACCGCCGTGGCCATGTCGACATGGGTGCCACCGGCCACGAGCAGGACATCGCCAAGGCCAACCAGGTACGCCTGCACACCTGGGCCCGCCCCGATGCCGTGCTGCTGGACGACAGCGGCAAGGTGCGCGGCATGCGCTTTGCCCGCACCGAGCTGGCAGACGGCCGCCTGCGCGACACCGGCGAAACCTTCGAGCTGGCCGCCGACGCCATCTTCAAGGCCATCGGCCAACGCTTCGACGACGCCAGCCTCGGCGACCCGGTAGCCGCGCAACTGGCTCGCGACGGCGAGCGCATCCGCGTCGACGAAAGGATGCAAACCAGCCTGCCGGGCGTATACGCCGGCGGCGACTGCACCGCCCTGGGCCAGGACCTTACCGTCCAGGCGGTGCAACACGGCAAGCTGGCCGCCGAAGCCATCCATGCCCAACTCATGCTCAACGTGGAGGCTGCGTAAATGGCCGACCTGTCCATCGAATTTGCCGGCATCAAGGCACCCAACCCCTTCTGGCTGGCCTCCGCACCGCCAACCGACAAGGCCTACAACGTGGTCCGCGCCTTCGAGGCCGGCTGGGGTGGCGTAGTGTGGAAAACCCTGGGCGAAGACCCGGCGGCAGTCAATGTGTCGTCGCGCTACTCGGCGCATTACGGCCCCAACCGCCAGGTGCAGGGCATCAACAACATCGAGCTGATCACCGACCGCTCGCTGGACATCAACCTGCGCGAAATTACCCAGGTGAAGAAGGACTGGCCCGACCGCGCGCTGATCGTGTCGCTGATGGTGCCGTGCGTGGAAGACTCGTGGAAGTTCATCCTGCCGCTGGTGGAAGCCACCGGGGCCGATGGCATCGAACTGAACTTCGGCTGCCCGCACGGCATGCCGGAGCGCGGCATGGGTGCTGCGGTCGGCCAGGTGCCGGAGTACGTTGAAATGGTCACCCGCTGGTGCAAGACGTACTGCTCGCTGCCGGTGATCGTCAAACTCACGCCGAACATCACCGACATCCGCCAGTCAGCCCGCGCCGCGCACCGTGGTGGGGCCGATGCAGTGTCGCTGATCAATACCATCAACTCGATCACCAGCGTCGACCTCGACCGCATGGTCGCCCACCCCATCGTCGGCGACCAGAGCACCCATGGCGGCTACTGCGGTTCGGCGGTAAAGCCGATTGCCCTGAACATGGTGGCGGAAATCGCCCGCGACCCGCAAACGCGCGGCTTGCCGATCTGCGGCATTGGCGGCATCGGCAGCTGGCGTGACGCAGCCGAGTTCATGGCCCTGGGCAGTGGCGCCGTGCAAGTGTGCACGGCAGCGATGCTGCACGGCTTCCGCATCGTCGAGGACATGAAGGACGGCCTGGCGCGCTGGATGGACCAGCACGGGCACCGCAACATCGAGGCGTTCCGCGGCCAGGCGGTGGGGCATACCACCGACTGGAAGTACCTGGACATGAACTACAAGTCGGTGGCGCACATCGACCAGCAAGCATGCATTGGCTGCGGGCGCTGCCACATTGCCTGCGAGGATACTTCGCACCAGGCGATTGCCAGTACGCTGAAGGCAGATGGCACGCATGCCTACAGCGTGATCGAGGAGGAATGCGTGGGCTGCAACCTGTGCCAGATCACCTGCCCGGTGGAGAACTGCATCGAGATGGTGGCTCAGGATACCGGCAAGCCGTACCTGAACTGGACGCAGGACCCGCGTAATCCCTACCGCGAGGCCAGTTGAGGCAATTGGGGCTGCCTTGCAGCCCTTCGCGGGCACGCCCGCTCCCACAGGGATCGCGCTGCTTGGGAGGACAGCGAAACACCTGTGGGAGCGGGCGTGCCCGCGAAGGGCCGCAAAGCGGCCCCAATCGCTCAGCGTACACCGACCTCAAGGCTCCAGCCCGATCCCCCGCAAGATCACGCTGGTCACCGTCTGCACGGCATTTTCAAAGGCCATGTCCGACAACGCCTCCCCGCCATTGAGCAACGTCACCTGGTAACCAAAGTCGGCATAGTGTTGGGTCGAGGCCCAGATCATGTACAAAAGCGCCGACGGCTCCACCGGCAGGATGCGCCCCTCCTCCACCCAGCGGCGGATCTTGGCTTCCTTCAACTTGGCCCAGGGCACCAGGCTTTCATCCAGGTTCACCCCCAGCACCGGCGCCCCATGCAGCATCTCTTCGGCCCAGATCTTCGAGCCCAGCGGCCGCGAGCGCGAGTGGCCCATCTTCGCCCGGATGTAACTGGTCAGCACCACGCGCGGGTCGTCGAAGTTCTCGAAGCACAGCGCGTCCTGCTTCCACACATCCAGCAGGTCCTGCAGCACCGCGCGGAACAGGTCGTCCTTGGTGCTGAAGTAATAATGCAGGTTGGAACGCGGCAACTCGGCCTGCTCGGCGATATCACCCATCGAGGTGGCGCCGTAGCCCTTCTCGGCGAACACCTTTTCCGCCGCCTGCAGGATCTTCTCGATATTGCGCCGGCGGATTTCGATCTTGTGGTTGGCCATCAGGCTTGGGCCGTCCACACCGCCAGCTCATAACCGTCTGGGTAGATGAAATTGAATTCGATGTTGTCGATCTGCCGATCAGTACCGCGAATGCCCATGTGTGCTCCGTGCCGAAGGGGTTTGCCCTAGTCTACTCCGCTTACTCCAAGCCAGCGCAATCCCTGTAGGAGCGGCCTTGTGTCGCGAAAGGGGTGCGTAGCGCCCCCGGGATTTCAGCCTCGCTGCATGAACTGCCGGGGCTGCTTTGCAGCCCGATCGAGACACAAGGCCGCTCCTACAGGGGGAGACCGCCACCTGACTTAGCTACAACTCGCCCGATCACGCACCGGGCACTGTGCGCGGTGCAGGTTCAGTGCGGTGTTGATGATGCCGATATGGCTGAACGCCTGGGGGAAGTTGCCGAGCATGCGCTGGCCCGCCGGGTCGTACTGTTCGGCCAGCAGGCCAAGGTCGTTGCAAAGGCCGGTCAGGCGTTCGTACAGTGCCTGCGCTTGTGCCTGGCGGCCCAGCAATACATACACGTCGGCCAGCCAGAACGAACACACCAGGAAGGTGCCCTCCCCGGGTGTCAGGCCATCGCTGCAGCGGTCACTGTCATAGCGCAGCAGCAGGCCGTTTTTCAGCAGGCGCTGCTCGACCTGTTCGAGCGTGCGCAAGAAGCGTGGGTCATCCGCCGGCAGGAAGCCGGTCAGGGCGATGTGCAACAAACTGGCATCCATCTCGGTCGAGCCATAGGCCTGGACGAAAAAGCGGCCGCTGGGGTCCAGGCCCTGCGCGCACACTTCACGACGAATCTCGTCAGCCACCTGGCGGTAATGCCGCCCGCGCTCGCGACCTTCCTCAGTGGTGTCGGCCAGCCCCGCGGCACGGTCGAAGGCCACCCAGGCCATGACCTTGGAGTGCACGAACTGCTGCCGGCCGCCGCGCACTTCCCAGATGCCCTCGTCCGGCTGGCGCCAGATGCGCTCGACGTAAGGCAGGATCGAGCGGGCGATGGCGGCGCTGCGCGGGTGGCGGGGCAAGCCGCCCTTGATTGCCTGGGTCATGGCATCGGCGAGTTCGCCGTAGATGTCCAGCTGCATCTGCGCTGACGCTGCATTGCCCACCCGTACCGGTTGCGAGTGCTCGTAACCGGCCAGCCACGGCAAGGTGTATTCCTGCAGGTCGCGCTCACCGGCCAGGCCATACATGATCTGCATCTGCTCGGGGTTGCCGGCCACCGAGCGCAACAGCCACTCGCGCCAGGCCTGGGCTTCGTCGAAGTAGCCGAGGTTCATGAAGGCCAGCAGGGTCATGGTCGCGTCGCGCAGCCAACAGAAGCGGTAGTCCCAGTTGCGCTCGTGGCCGATGCGCTCGGGCAGTGAGGTGGTGACGGCGGCAACGATGCCGCCGGTGGGCGCGTAGGTCATGGCCTTGAGGGTCAGCAGCGAGCGGCGCACCAAGGCGGAGTATGGGCCCACCTGTGGGCAGCGGGCGGCGAAGGCCTGCCATTGGTCGATGGTCTGCGCCAGCGCTTCATCGCTATCACAGCCGGGCTGCACCGGCAGGTGCGAGGGCTGGTGGCGCAGGCTGAACACCTGGCGTTCGCCCGCGCCAACGCGAAAGCGGGCGACGGTGTGCTGGTCACGGGCATGCGGGGGGACGGTGCTGCACAGGATCAGCCGGTCGGGACCGGCGACGGCGCTGAGGGTCAGCGGGTCGAGCCGTTCTACCCAGGGCACGCTGCGGCCGTAGTCGAAGCGCATGACCAGGTCCATTTCGAAGTTGGTTTCGCCAGCGAGGCCCTCGACGATGCGCACCAGCGCGTTGGCCTCGCCCAGCGGCATGAAGTCGAGCACGCGGGCGCGGCCGGTGGCGGTGACCCAGGTGGTTTCCAGCACCAGGGTGTCGTCCAGGTATTGGCGGCTGCTGTGTTCGACCGGGTCGCAGGGGGCCAGGCGCCAGCGGCCGTTTTCCTCGTTGCCCAACAGTGCGGCGAATACCGCGGGGGCGTCGAAGCGTGGCAGGCACAGCCAGTCGAGCGAGCCATCGCGGCTGACCAGGGCGGCGCTGCGGCAGTTGCCCAGCAGGGCATAGTCTTCGATGTGGGCAGGCATCGAGGCTCCTTTGTGTGGTTGCCTGTGACGGCCTCTTCGCGGGCATGCCCGCTCCCACAGGTGCACCACAGCCCGTGAAGGCGGTGCAATACCTGTGGGAGCGGGCGTGCCCGCGAAAGGGCCGGCACAGGCTTTACAAAAAACTCACCCCAACCGATGCCACTCGCGCTTGTCCCGCGCCAGCAATTCATTGCCGGCATCGGGCCCGTCCTCACCGGCCGGGTACTCATGCACCTCGCCACCCTGGGCCCAGGCATCGAGGAACGGCTGCACCGCGCGCCAGCCGTTCTCGATGTTGTCAGCCCGCTGGAACAGGGTCTGGTCACCGGTCAGGCAGTCGTAGATCAGCGTCTCGTAGCCGGTCGCCGGGGTCATCTTGAAGAAGTCCTTGTAGGCAAAGCCCAGCTCGACGTTCTCCATCACCAGCTCCGGCCCGGGGCGCTTGGCCTGCAGGTCGAACCACATGCCTTCATTGGGCTGGATCTGGATCTTCAGGTAATTGGGCTTGGGCCGCTCCAGCTCCGACTCGCGGAACTGCGCATAAGGCGCCGGCTTGAAGCAGATGGCGATTTCGGTATCACGCACGCTCATGCGCTTGCCAGTGCGCAGGTAGAACGGCACGCCAGCCCAGCGCCAGTTGTCGATCATCACCTTTAGCGCCACATAGGTCTCGGTCTGGCTATCCGCCGCGACGTTGGCCTCGTGGCGGTAGCCGGGCAACTGCTTGCGCCCCTGCTTGCCGGCACTGTACTGGCCACGCACGGAGTTTTTCAGGGCCATCTTCACCGACCATGGGCGGATGGCGCCGACCACCTTGGCCTTTTCGCTGCGCACGGCATCGGCGGCGAACGCGGCCGGGGGTTCCATGGCCACCATCGCCAGCAACTGGAACAGGTGGTTGGGCACCATGTCGCGCAACGCCCCGGTGCTGTCGTAGAACGCACCACGGGTCTCGACGCCGACGGTTTCCGCGGCGGTGATCTGCACATGGTCGATGTAGTGGTTGTTCCAGAACGATTCGAACAAGCCGTTGGAGAACCGGCTGACCAGAATGTTCTGCACCGTCTCTTTGCCCAGGTAATGGTCGATGCGGTAGATCTGCCGCTCGCCCATCACCTTCAGCAAGCAGGCGTTGAGCGCCTCGGCGCTGGCCAGGTCGGTGCCAAAGGGCTTTTCCACCACGACCCGGCGAAAGCCGCCGGCCGATTCGTCGAGCAGCCCGGCCTGCCCCAGGCGCTGCGCCACTTCGGGGAAGAAGCGCGGCGAGGTCGCCAGGTAGAAGATGGCGTTGCCGTGGCGGGTTGTGTCGATGCGCTTGGCGAGGGCCTGGTAGGTGGCCGGGTCGAGGAAATCGCCGGTCTGGTAATCCAGGCGCTTGGCCAGGCGTGCCCACAGCTTCTCATCCAGGCACTTGGCCGTGCCCTCGCCACCTTTGTCACGCTCGACCATGAACGCATGCAGGCGCCCGGCAAATTCCTCGGCAGTGGCCGGGTTGTGGTCGACACCGACGATGCGCAGGTTGCGGTCCAGCAGACCGTCACGGCTGAGGTTGTAAAGCGCCGGCATCAGCAGGCGCTTGACCAGGTCGCCATTGGCACCGAACAGGAACAGAGTGCATGGCGGAGCAGCCGGAATGCTCTGTTTGGTCATTCGGCTTTTTTCTCGACGTGGCCACCGAAGCCCAGGCGCATGGCCGAGAGAATCTTGTCACCATAGGTGCCTTGCTGCTGGCGCGAGCGGAAGCGGGCGAACAGCGCGCTGGACAGCACCGGTACCGGCACCGCCTGCTCGACGGCGGCGTCGATGGTCCAGCGGCCTTCACCACTGTCGGACACCGAGCCACTGAACTGCGACAGCTGCGGGTCGGCCACCAGCGCATCGGCGGTAAGGTCGAGCAGCCACGAGGTGACCACGCTGCCACGCCGCCACACTTCGGCGATTTCGGCCACGTTCAGGTCGAAACGCTGGTCTTCCGGCAGTTCGTTGCCGCCCTTGCTGCGCAGCAGGTCGAAACCTTCGGCATAGGCCTGCATCAGGCCGTATTCGATGCCGTTGTGCACCATTTTCACGTAGTGCCCGGCACCGGGTGGGCCGGCGTGGATGTAGCCGTGTTCGGCACGCTGGTGCTCGCCGCTGCGGCCATGGGTACGCGGGATGTCACCCACGCCCGGGGCCAGCGCCTTGAACAGAGGCTCCAGGCGCTCGAACGCGTCCTTTTCGCCACCGATCATCATGCAGTAGCCACGGTCCAGGCCCCACACACCGCCCGAGGTGCCGACATCCAGGTAATGCAGCCCGCGCTTGGCCAGCTCGGCGGCGCGGCGCACGTCGTCCTTGTAGAAGGTATTGCCGCCGTCGATGATCGCATCGCCCGGCTCCAGCAGTTCGGCCAGTTGGGCGATGGTCTGCTCGGTGGGCTCGCCAGCGGGCAGCATGACCCACACCGCGCGCGGTGCTTTCAGCTTCTGTACCAGCGCACCGAGGTCGTGCGCACCCTGGGCGCCCTCGCCCTCCAAGCCGGTGATGGCCTCACGGTTGCGATCGTGTACCACGGTGCGGTGGCCGGCGCGCATCAGGCGCCTTGCGATATTGCCGCCCATGCGGCCCAGCCCGATGATTCCCAGTTGCATGAGCCGATGCTCCCCTTTCGAAATAAATGACAACACAAATTAGCTTTTCAGCTTAGTCCAGCGAACCGCTCGAGGGTTCAGCGACGAACGGCGAGACCACGATAAACAAAAAAGTTCCCAAGACCTGCGAAAGAATTCAAAATGCGCCCGCGTGAAGCGTCTACGCTTTGACTTGTCACTAGCCAAAACCGCGAGGTGTGCTCATGGGTACCTTGATGCCTGCAACCCCAACCCAGACCCTCTATGTCTCCGTGCGCCGTGATGAGCTGCGTAAACTGAAGGACGAACGTGACCAGCTGCGCCAGCAGGTCGCTCAACTGAACCTGCTGCTGGCGCAGGCGCGCACAGACGGCAAAGCCGTTACCCTCTGAGTTTGCCCCTTCCCTGTGGGAGCCGAACTGCTCCCACATCGCTTAATCGAGCAGCCAGCTATTATCGCCATTTTCCAAAGTACCGCCATGACTGGTGGCATCGCCGACCCTGGCAAGCGGCTGCCCATCATCCATCATCAGTGCCGAGCCGCTGGTAATCACCGCCCCACACCCGAGCCTGTCGCCAACCCTGGCGGCTGCCCTGCCGTTGACGAAGAACAGACTGGAGCCGCTGCTGATGTTGGTCGGGCCGCACAATGGGCAGTGGTGAGGGTGACCCAGCAGAACGATGGCAGGCATTGTTGCCACTCCCGAATCATGTGAGGCGCCAGGCACGCATGCCGGCAGCGCCAATCAGAAGGTTCTCGACAGCCGCCAGTGCACGACCTGGCCATCGATCTCAGGGAATGGTACCTGGTGCATGAACACCTGCTCGCCCACCATGCGCTCGACGCAGACGTAGTACCCGGGCCATGGGCAAGGCGTGCCGGAAGGCCAGCCTGGGGCATCCTCGCGCCTGGCGGTTTCCGGGTCGCGGAACTGCTTGCCCAGGCGTCGGTAATGCGCCCTTTCGACGAGCGCCTGCGGGTAAAAGTGGGGAGCGCTTTCCAGGGCATCACCCTGCACAGACCATAAAAACGCCACCAGTGCCGCCTCGAAGGCCCAATAACCCAAGTGGTCACTCCGTGCCCGGGTGTGGCGCTCGTGCCAGTAGCAACCGTGCGCATTGGCGTACCACTGCCCGAGATAGTGCATGAGCGCGTCATGCTGCGCGGGGCCTTTCAGGTCGAGGCTCTCCAACAAGGCGCCGTAAGGTTCGGGGTGAAGCAATGAGGTGCCTGGGTAGGCCTTGCCCAGCCGCTGGAACAGGCGATGCAGCAGCAGGTCGGGGCTGCGCTCGTCGTCCTGGTTCAGCCAGCCCAGTACCTGGTCGACACGCTCGGGGTAACCGCACAGCACCGCCAGCGACAGCAGCCACAAGGCAAGCCGGTATTCATCCGACACCCAGGGGCGCAACTGCTCGCTGGTTGCCGGGTACGCCGAAAAATGCCGGGCGAACTGGGCAAACGCATAGTCTGCATAGGCCTCCACCAGCTCCATCGGCTCGCCACCGGAATACCGCTGCACTGCCAGCTCCAGTGCCATGTGTGCCCAGTCGCGGCTAAGGCCACGGTAGTGATGCCTGTGCTCGGCTGTCCCGATCAGCAATGCCTGGGCGTCAGGGTCGGCGAATTCCTGCTCTTTTTCACGCGTCGAAGCCAGGTAATGCTGCTCGACCATCCACGGGTCGCGCTTGATGCTGTCGAACTGGCCCATTGGCCCTCCTGCACGCTATAAGCCTTTCACCAAGCGCCAAACCAGAGAGCGCCCATTTTCGCTCGGCATCTCTACGCCTTGCATGAATGTCTGGGGTCCCACCGCCCATTCATCACATACCCACACGCCGGTGCGCGGGCAAATTTCGCCCGACCTGGCAAGCGCATCCGAATACGGCGCGCTTTGCAGTTGTTCAGGGAAGCTTTTGATAACTTGACGCTTGCGAGCATCGTCTACCAAATCCTTCGGGTAGAAAGGAAGATCTCTATAAGGCGTATCGTCGACGCCCCACAACACAGTGACCAATCCTGCCTCAAAGGCCCAATAGCCAAAGAAACCCGCATCGCTTCGTGCCTTGTGCCGGTCATGCCAATAACAGTTGCGCATGCCGCGATACCACTGCTTCAGGTAACTACGCACTGCCTGTTGCTGCTCATCCTTCTCAGTAGTTACGGCATTGAGCAATTCATGGTAGGGGCGTTCATGAATCAACGTACTCCCGGGGATCGTCACCCCCACACGGGAAAACAGTTGCCGCAACAGGATGTCCTCACCGTCATCTGGGGCTTCACTCAAAAAACCTGCGATTTGCCTGATGCGCCCGGGCTTGTTGAACAGCACTGCAAACGATAGAAGCCAGAGTGTGTATTGATATGCATCAGGCTCCCACAGCTTCAAGCTGAAAGCCGGATAAGCTTGCTTGTGACGTTGAAACTGGGAAAACATGTGATCCGCGTAAAACTCAAGCGATTCAACGGGCTCGCCCCCCGAATAAAGAGCAATGAGTAACTCCATAGACTGAAAGCACCACCTCCAGCTCAACATCTTGACATTTACATACTCGGGACGCTCAATCTTGAGAAAAGATTCAGCTTGGCGCTCTACATAATTCTCCTTCCAAAAAGAAACACTATCGAGATAGGCTGCCTCTTGCAAAAAAGGCTCACGCTTGACCCGATCAAATCCAGTCATTACACACCCCTATTGGATCACTTCACCGATAAATTTAGCATTTTCGTCGAGCTTGACTATTTTCGTTACCGCACCACTTTCATCTACGATCATTAACCAACGTTCATATCCGGCGAATGCAACTTTTTCCGCCTGTTTTTTCCCCAAGCTCCAAGTCAAGTCTCGGCTCAATCCACGCATCACTCATCTGCCTGGCGCTCGGAAACCCCTTACTCCCCTTTGTAACCGGCAAACTACCCGGCGAAAACGCGCCCCCGTTCAGGGTTGGCGAACTCCCGCTCTTTTTCACAGATCGAGGCCAGGTAACGCTGCTCGTCCATCCACGGGTCGCGCTTGATGCTGTCGAATTGGCCCCATTGCCCCCCACACGCTATAAGCCTTTCACCAAGCGCCAAACCAGAGAGCGCCCATTTTCGCTCGGCATCTCTACACCTTGCATGAATGTCTGAGGCCCCACCGCCCATTCATCGCATACCCACACCCCCGTGCGCGGGCAAATTTCGCCCGACCTGGCAAGCGCATCCGAATACGGCGCGCTTTGCAGTTGTTCAGGGAAGCTTTTGATAACTTGACGCTTGCGAGCATCGTCTACCAAATCCTTCGGGTAGAAAGGAAGATCTCTATAGGGCGTATCGTCGACGCCCCACAACACAGTGACCAATCCTGCCTCAAAGGCCCAATAGCCAAAGAAACCCGCATCGCTTCGTGCCTTGTGCCGGTCATGCCAATAACAGTTGCGCATGCCGCGATACCACTGCTTCAGGTAACTACGCACTGCCTGTTGCTGCTCATCCTTCTCAGTAGTTACGGCATTGAGCAATTCATGGTAGGGGCGCTCATGAATCAACGTACTCCCAGGGATCGTCACCCCCACACGGGAAAACAGTTGCCGCAACAGGATGTCCTCACCGTCATCTGGGGCTTCACTCAAAAAACCTGCGATTTGCCTGATGCGCCCGGGCTTGTTGAACAGCACTGCAAACGATAGAAGCCAGAGTGTGTACTGATAGGCATCCGGCTCCCACAGTTTCAAGCTGAAAGCCGGATAAGCTTGCTTGTGACGTTGAAACTGGGAAAACATGTGATCCACATAAAACTCAAGCGCCTCAACGGGCTCTCCCCCCGAATAAAGTGCTACCAGCAACTCCAGAGATTCAAAGCACCAATCCCAACTCAACCCTTCAACATTTACGTAATCTGGGCGTTCCAACGCTAGAAACTCTTCAGCCTTTAGCTCCACATAGTATTTCCTCCAAAAATCAACAGAGTCCAGATAGGCTGTCTCTTGCAGCAAAGGCTCACGTTTGATCTCATCAAATTTCTTCATTTTCAGACCCTACTGAATTACATCACCTATAGATCTCGCATGCCCATCAACCCTGACTATCTGGGTTACAGCACCCTTCTCATCTACGGTTATCAACCAACGCTCATATCCAGCCGAGCGAATACTCATTGCCTGTTCTTTCCCCAAACTTTCGGAAAGCCTTGGACGAATCCACGCATCACTCATCTGCCTGGCACTCGGAAACCCCTTACTCCCCTTTGTAACCGGCAAACTACCCGGCGAAAACGCGCCCCCCGTTCGATACTTGGTCTCGGTAATGATGAACGGCGGCGGTGGATGGGCATTACGATAGACGCCATCCAGCCCGCGCCCGGTGGGTTTCATTTGCAGACTGCGAGGCCCACGAACGGCCGACAGCAGGTTCTCATGGCCTTTGCCGAGCATGTACTGATCACTGACCACCTCCCCATAAATGCCCTTCTGCGCCCGGGTCGCCGTGGAATGATCGAACACGTGCACATTGGCGCCATGCGTGGCAGCTGCTGCAGAGGTGGGCACTGGCGGGCCGAGCGCACCTTCGGGGCGCTCGAGGTAACGCGGACGCATGCCAATGCCAGAAGTCACCCGCCCACCACTCATCGCCATGGGCACCGGCTGAGGCGCATGCACCCCGGCCTGCGCAACCTGCGCGGGCAGATCGCTGGCCTGTTCCAGCACCTTGGCCAGCCTGGCGTCGAGTTGCATCAGCGCCCGTGGGATTTCCCGCACTGCATGCACCTGCACCGCGTAGAACTGGGCTTCCATGGCCTGCAGCCGCACCAACAGGTGCGCGGCCGCCTGGTTGAAGGGCCAGTTGCCCAGGTAGCTGCGAAGCTTTGCCGTTGCCGCGATGACCTTGGTCAAGAACTGGTTCAGATAGGCCAGCAAATCCTTTTCATAGCTCGTGAACCTGACCTGGCGCAGCCAGAACTCCACGCTGCCGCGGGTGAACTTGCCAAGAAACGCAACCACGGTCCGCAAGATGATCTGGCTTTCACGGATAAGCAGCAGGCACAAACCTCGCAGAAACGCTGCCGCTTCCTGGCCGACCAATGCACCTGCCACCGAGCCCACGGGGGTACCCACCGCCCCCACCACGGCACCGATGATCGGCGCGATCAAGGTAATCAGGCAGGCAACCAGCAGCACCCACTCCTGCCACTGTGGCGGCTGCGCCGTTGCCTGGCTGTCATCCGCCGTGTAGCGCTTGCCCAAGCGCAGGCACACTGCGGCCAGGTCACGGGCGCTGAGCACGATCACCACCCCAGGCACCAACGACAGCAGCATGTCGGCAATGACCACGCTCAGTGGCCGTTCCTCGGCAAACTCGCCCAGCACCAGGTCACGCAGCCAGCCAAAGCCGCCTGCCACCCTTTCCACCGCTTCATCCAGCCAGTCAGCAGCGGAGTTCATGACTGGCCACCTGCCGAGGTGCAGCCGGCAAGCAATGCCTGCAAGGCAGCATCCGGCTCGATTGCGGTCGTCAGCTGCAGCGAGCCTTGGCCAACCTCGTAGCGCACCTGGGCGCTGCAACCGGGGGTAACGCCAGCCAGGCGGGCATAGCCGTTCTGGTCGACCATACCCTGGCGCTGGGTGCCATCGGACAACGTCGCCACGTAGGCCGTGCCCGCAATCGGCGTACCGTCGGCATGCACCAGGCGAAACTCGATTTCCTCCTGCGACGGTGCAGGCGGCTCACCGTAACGTGCAGGCGCCTTTACCTGGGCGATGGCATGCAACAGCAGAGGCTCGGGGCAACCGATTTCGATGCGGCCATCACCCAGCTTGATGAAGGCCCCGCCGCAACTCAGGGTCAGCGACGTTCGGCTATCGATGTGCACATGGCCGTGATGGCTGGTGATCGACACATCGTCATTGGCATCGACCCGCAGTTGCCCGCCGACCTGCACACGCTTGTCCTGCGTGACCTGCTCGCTGGCCTCGAGGCCAACCATCACGCTCAACGCCCCGCCAACGGCCAACGACTTGCCCAGGCCTATGCTTTCGACTTTGCCAAGGGCGACCGTTTCGCTCTTGCTGGCGCCGACCTTGACACTGCGGTTGCCACCTATGTGCACCACTTCGTCATGCTCGACGCGCTCGCTTCGATCATTGCCGATGAGCGTGGTTTCGTTGTGTTTCACGACGTTGTTCTGGTCGCGCTCGGCATGAATGAATACTTCCTGCCGCCCCAGTTCGTCCTCGAAGCGCAACTCGTTGAAGCCATCGCCTTTATGAGTCTGGCTCTTGATGGTCATGCGGGTCTTGTGTTCGGGCAGGTCGTAAGGCGGCAGCTGGTCACCGCAGTAGGTGCGCCCGGTGATCATCGGCTGGTCAGGGTCGCCATTGACGTACTGGACAATCACATCCTGGCCAACACGCGGAATGGCCATCGAACCCCAGCTGCCACCGGCCCAGCCTTGCGACACCCGCACCCAGCAGGAACTGAATTCGTTGTTGCTGCTTTCACGGTCCCAGGGGAAGCTGACCTTGACCAGCCCCCACTGGTCGCAAAAAATCTCTTCGCCCGGCGGGCCGACCACGGTGGCCATGTGCGGGCCATCGATGCGCGGCTTGGCCAAGGGTGCCGGGCGCCATTCGGCCATGCCTTGCACCAGCAGCGCATCGTTCACATAGCGGGTACCTTGTTCGGCGCCGGCGGCTTCTTCCTGCAGGCTGGTGAACTGCGTACCTTCGTGGCACAGGCTGATCACGCGCCAGTGCACATTGAGGTCTTCGCGCGGGTGGCCGACGAGGGTGAAGCTCAGGCCTGGCTGCAGGCGCACGTCATCGCCCTGCACTTCGGCCAGGCGGGCGTCATCGCCCTGCACTTCGGCCAGGCGGGCGTCATGGCGCAGCGCCGTCAGCCGCGTTTCGGTGAAGGGCTTGCCGACCGCATCGCGCTTGTAGCGGCCCGGGTAATCAAAAAACTCGTAGTCCAGCGACTGGTGCGTGATTCCGCTGGCCTGAGCCTTGTGCTCCTGGCGATAGGCCGGGTTGGTGAAGGTGTAGTCGCGCTGCACCTGCTGCGCAGTACGCACCTGCTCGCAGTAGCGCAAACGCCGCAGGCAGGCACGGGCCTGGTCGCCACCGCTACTGGCGTGGTACAGCACCTTGTCGGGGCCGAGATCATCTTCATCCAGCCAAAGCGCCTCATCATCTACGGGCTTGAGCGTGCCCCGGCTGAGCAGCCCAAGCGATAGCAGGCGATCGGTAACGATCAGCGTGTGGTACCTGGCGCAGTGAGCAAAGCGGTAGACGAAGCCCTCTTCAGCGGCAAGGCGATGGATGAAGTCGAGGTCGGTTTCCCCCGCCTGGACACAAAACTCACGCACCTGGTGCTCGGCGCTGCTATTGAGCTCAAACCGGGCAATGCCCTGACGCTTGAACATCAGTTCAAGAATCTGCGGCACGGTTTTCTGCTGGAAGATGCGCCAGTTCGAACGCAAGCGGGCGCGGGCCAGTTGCGGCTCGACCACAGCGTGGTAGCGCGTGCGACAGAAGCCGGTTTCACCTTGGCTGAAGGCACTGACCAAGCCATGCACATGACGCAGTGGCTGGTCTGCGCAATAAAGGGTGAATAGCGCAGGCTTGTCGAGCACCTGGCCGAAGTCGACATCACTGTCGTAGCTGACAAGTTCAAGGCTCAGCACAAATGGCTGGCTGATAGCCTCTTCCAGCTTGAATGAAACCACTTCGAACTCCGTGCGCCCGGCGAGCGCCTGAAATCCGAAACGAAAGTCCGACTGTTTCATGAGTTGCTCTACCCGCCATCATGTTTACCGGCGAAAAAAACAACCACATCCTGGCTTTCTTCAAGATGAGTACGTCGAATGAAAATTGCCCGTCGCCAACGTTCAAGCCGGCTAGATCCGTGGCATTGGCGGACTTGACCAATGACGACAGTGAGGATGAGGCAGTGACTGAAGAGCAACTTAAACCGTACCGCCCCGGCATGACAGGAACGATGGGTTTCATGTATTGACGATTTCGTAGGAAATTTCCTAAAGCATCAACTTACAAACTTTTGCGCGCGCGAGTCCGCTCACTGAAACACCAAAAATTCAAGCCAGGAAAACAATAAAGACAGTTACTGAAAAGTTCGCGAAACAGCCCCTTTCATTCATCCTGAAATCACTTGGATTCCGAAATGCACCATTCTGTTGGAGGGCGATGACCTTGGCACCCCTCAAGCGCACCAAAAAGGTGCATGACTGGCAGGAATTGGGGCATGCCGTCTGCCCCTCATCCACCGCGCCAGCCCTATCGTCACATCCGGTCACAAACGCCAACGTTTGCGTCTATTCCGCGGCATGACAATAGTGACCAGCGGGTCACCTTTTTATCTCTTTCTCTCCTACACTCGGGTTTCGGCCCGCCATTTGCTCAACGGAAGAGTGACGAAAAAAAGTCGAACTTTCCGGAACGCGGGCAGGTCAGGAACTAAGTAGGCCAAACGCAAAGGGACTTCCCAGCATCGGCCCACACACCCCAACCAGCGCAATCGCCTTCGGCCGGAATGCCGATCGCGCCGTGCCTGCGCGCACGACCCTGGGGCATGGAACGCACTACGCAGAATCCAGAATCAGAGAGAACCAACACGAAACATCGCCACGGGTGCCAGCACCCGGCCAAGCATAGGGACGGAGAGAAGTATGATCAGTGCCGCTGTCGAGCCTCACGTAGATTCATTCAACCCGGACAACCGCGAACCGCTCACCCCGGACTTCGCCACGACAGGCAAGGCACCCGGCGCCCAGCGCCAGCACAACCGCAACAAGCGCAAGATTTTGTTCGTGACCTCGGAAATCGCCGACCTGGTGAAAACCGGTGGCCTAGGTGACGTGTCTGCAGCCCTGCCCCGTGCCCTGGCGCACCTGCACGATGTGCGGGTGCTGATCCCCGGCTACCGCCAGGTGATGGAAAGCGACAACCCCATCCACATCGTCGGTGAACTGGGTGGCCACGCCGCCCTGCCACCGTGCAAGATCGGGCGCATGGACATGGCCGACGGCCTGGTCATCTATGTGCTGATCTGCCCCGAACTGTACCAGCGCGACGGCACCCCCTATGGCGCCAACAACGGCCGCGACTGGCCCGACAACCACATCCGCTTCGCCCGCCTGGGCCTGGCCGCCGCCGAAATCGCCGCCGGCGAAGGCAGGATCCACTGGAAGCCCGAAGTGGTGCACGCCCACGACTGGCCCGCCGGCCTGGCTCCGGCCTACATGCACTGGCGCGGGCTGAGTACGCCAACCCTGTTCACCATCCACAACCTGGCCTACCAGGGCGTGTACAGCCGCGGCTGCAGCCCGGAGCTGGCAATCCCCGAACATGCCATGCAGCAGGAAGGCATGGAGTTCTACGGCAAGCTGTCGTTCCTCAAGGCCGGCCTGGCCTACGCCAGCCACATCACCACGGTCAGCGCCACCTATGCCCGGGAAATCACCACCCCGGAATTCGGCTGCGGCCTGGACGGCTTCCTCGCCAGCAAGGCCCAGCAAGGCCTGCTCGGGGGCATTCCCAACGGCATTGACGAAAGCTGGGACTCGGCCACCGACAAGCACCTGCAGCACAACTTCAGCATCAACGACTGGGAAGGCAAGGCGCGCAATGCCCAGGAAGTGCGCGAGCTGTTCAAACTGCAGCCCTCCGAAGGCCCGCTGTTCGCCGTGGTTTCGCGCCTGGTCTACCAGAAAGGCCTGGACCTGACCCTGGGTGTGGCCGACTACATCGTCGAGCAAGGCGGGCAGATCGCGATCATCGGCCGTGGCGAGCCGGAAGAAGAGCAGGCCATGCGCGAACTGGCGCTACGCCACCCGGGCCGTATCGGCGTACGCATTGGCTTCAACGAGACCGATGCCCGGCGCATGTTCGCCGGCAGCGACTTCCTGCTGATGCCGTCACGCTACGAGCCATGCGGCCTCAGCCAGATGTACGCGCAGCGTTTCGGCTCGCTGCCGGTGGCGCGCAACACTGGCGGCCTGGCCGACACCATCGAGTGCGGCGTCACCGGCTTCCTGTTCAACGAGTCCACCGTCGAGAGCTATCGCCAGGCACTCAGCCGCGCCTTCTATGTATATGGCAAGAAGGACCTGCTGAACGCCATGCGCTGCCTGTCGATGACCCAACCGTTCAACTGGTGCCAGGCCGTGGAACCCTACGCACGCCTGTACGAAGAGTTGGTCAAGCAGGCACAGCACAGCCACTATTGAACGGGGAATCGAAGATGCACAGACATGGCGCACACCTGCTGGACGCCACGTCGGCGCGCTTCGCCCTCTGGGCCCCGGATGCGCGCAGCGTGAGCGTGGAACTGGAGCAACAGCCGGCCATCGAGCTGTTGCCCGACGATGATGGCTGGTTCACCGGCGTGGCCCCGTGCCAGGCCGGTGACCGTTACCACTACCGTATCGATGGTGCACTGCAGGTGGCCGACCCGGCCTCGCGCTACCAGCCCGATGGCGTGCAGGGGCCGAGCCAGGTAGTGGATGTGGCCAGCTATGCCTGGCAACACCCCTGGCAAGGCCGGCCCTGGCACGAAGCGGTCATCCAGGAGCTGCATGTCGGCCTGCTCGACGGCTACGCCGGGGTCGCCCGGCAACTGCCGCGCCTGGCCGAGCTGGGCATCAGCGCCGTCGAGCTGATGCCGCTGGGGCAGTTCCCTGGCGAGCGCAACTGGGGTTACGACGGCGTGCTGCCCTATGCGCCGCAAAACACCTATGGCAGCCCCGAGCAGCTGTGTGCGCTGGTCGACCAGGCACATGGCCACGGGCTGATGGTGCTGGTCGATGTGGTGTACAACCACTTCGGCCCCGACGGCAATTACCTGCACCAGTACGCCAGCCCGTTCTTCCGCGAAGACCGGCAGACCCCCTGGGGCGCAGCCATCGACTTCCGTCGCCCGCAGGTGCGCGAGTACTTCATCCAGAACGCCCTGATGTGGTTGTGCGACTACCGCTGTGACGGCCTGCGCCTGGATGCCGTGCACGCCATCGACCAGCCCGACTTCCTGGTCGAGCTGGCGCAAAGGGTACGTGCGGCGGTGGAACCCGGCCGCCACGTATGGCTGGTACTGGAGAACGAGCACAACCAGGCCTTCCTGCTGGAGCAAGGCTTCGACGCCCAGTGGAACGACGACGGCCACAATGCCCTGCATGTGCTGCTCACCGGCGAAACTGAAGGCTACTACGCCGACTACCAGCAGCGCCCCATCGACCAGCTGGCCCGCTGCCTTGCCGAAGGTTTCGTGTTCCAGGGCCAGGCCAACCGCCATGGCACGCCCCGCGGCGAGCCCAGCGCGCACTTGCCACCCAGCGCCTTCGTGCTGTTTCTGCAGAACCATGACCAGGTCGGCAACCGTGCCCTGGGCGAGCGCCTGACCCGCCTGTGCCCACCGCAGGCGCTGCGGGCGGCCACCGGGCTGTTGCTGCTGGCACCGATGATCCCTCTGCTGTTCATGGGCGATGACGATGGCAGCTGCCGGCCGTTCCTGTTCTTCACCGACTTCCATGACCAACTGGCCGACGCCGTGCGCGAAGGCCGGCGCGGCGAGTTCGCCCATTTCGCCGCCTTCGCCGACCCCGAGCAACGCCAAAGCATCCCCGACCCCAACGCCGAACAGACCTTCGAGGCCTCCCGCCCGCAAGGCAAGGAAGTGATCGCCGGCTGGCACGGCCTGTACCAGCACCTGCTCGAACTGCGCCGCCGCCATGTGATCCCGCACCTGCCCGGCAGCCGCGCGCTGGGCGCCGAAGTACACGGCGACAAGGCCCTGACCGCACGCTGGTGCCTGGGCAATGGCACCACCCTGCGCATCGACCTGAACCTGGCCGCCACCCCACAGGGGGTCGAGTTGCCCGCGCCGGCCAACCGCCTGTTCGACAGCAGCGACACCCGGCACCCCGATACCCACCTGGCCGCCTACAGCTGCGTGGTCAGCCTGCTTCCCCCTGCCCTGGAGCGCCCATGAGCGAAACCGCCCTGCACCGCCTGGCGACCCGCGTCGGGCTGAGCCGCGACTGGATCGACGCCAATGCCCGGCCCCAGCGTGTCAGCGACGAGGTACTGCGCAACATCCTTGAAGGCCTTGGCCACCCGGCCAGCGATGACGCCGCCATTGCCGCCAGCCTGCGCGCCGTGGACGCTGCCGAAGACAGTGAGCACCTGCCGCCGCTGCTGACCGCCGACCTCGGCCAGCCACTGGCACTGGCGCGCTACTTCAGCGCCGCCAGCGTCGCGCACTGCACCTTGGAGGACCACAGCGCCCTCACCCTCAGCCTTGACGACCAGGCCCGCCTGCCCGGAGCGCTGCCCATCGGCTACCACCAGGTGGAAATCGACAGCCGCCGCTTCACCGTGGCTGTGGCCCCGCCACGCTGCCACAGCCTTGAAGACCGCGTGCAGCAGCCGCCACCGCGCTGCTGGGGCCTGGCGGTGCAGCTGTACAGCTTGCGCCGCCCCGGCGATGGCGGCTACGGCGACTGCCTGGCCCTGGAACAACTGGCCCGCGCGGCCGCCGAGCGCGGTGCCGATGCCTTGGCCATCAGCCCGATCCACGCCTTGTCGGCCATCGACCAGACGCACTACAGCCCCTACTCGCCCTCCAGCCGCCTGTTGCTCAACACCCTTTACGCCAGCCCTGCCGCGCTGCTGGGCGAGCGGGAGGTGCGCGTGGCCATCGAAGCCTGTGGCCTGGAGCAACAGCTGGAAGACCTGGAGCAAGGCCCGCTGGTTGACTGGCCGCGTGCCGCCAGCGCCCGCCTGCGCCTGCTCGAAGCCCTGTACCAGGGCTTCAGCCAGGGCGACCACCCGCTGCGCAAGGATTTCGACAGCTTCCGCGAAGCCGGTGGCCAGGCCCTGGAGCACCATTGCCGCTTCGAGGTGCTGCAGGCCCAGGCCGTGGAGCATGGCCTGGGCGCCGACTGGCGCCACTGGCCCAAGGCCTGGCACGACCCGTACCACCCGGAAGTGGAGGCGTTCGCCAACGCCTACCCGGCCAAGGTCGAGTTCCATGCCTTTTGCCAATGGCTGACCGAACGAGGCCTGCAACGCGCCCAGGAAGCAGCGCGCGGCAACGGCATGGCGGTCGGGCTGATCGCTGACCTGGCGGTGGGCGCCGACGGTGCCGGCAGCCAGGCCTGGAGCCGCCAGGACGAGCTGCTGGCAGGCCTGAAGGTAGGCGCACCGCCCGACATCCTCAACCGTGCTGGCCAGGACTGGGGCATCTGCGCCTTCTCGCCCGAAGGCCTCAAGCGCAACGGCTACCGCACTTTCATCGAAATGCTGCGGGCCAACCTCGCCCACGCCGGCGGCCTGCGCATCGACCATGTCATGGGCCTGCGCCGGCTGTGGCTGATCCCGCAGGGAGCCAAGCCCAGCGAAGGCGCCTACCTCAACTACCCGCTGGACGACCTGCTGCGCCTGCTGGCGCTGGAGTCGGTGCGCCACCAGGCAATCATCCTCGGCGAAGACCTGGGCACCGTGCCGGACGGCCTGCGCGAGCAACTGGCGGCAAAGGCCGTGCTGGGCATGCGTGTGCTGCCCTTCGAGCAGACCCAGCCCGGCCATTTCAAGCCGATTCTCGACTGGCCGGACAACGCCCTGGCCACCACCGGCACCCACGACCTGGCGCCGCTGGCCGGCTGGCTGGAAAACCGCGACATCGACTGGAGCCACCGCCTGCAACTGATCGATGCTGCCACCGAACTGCACTGGCGCCACGAGCGGCAGAAGGAGCACGACGGCCTGCGCCGCACCCTGGAGGCCAATTACGGCACGCTGCCGGACAACGACGCGCTGATCGACGCCGCCATCCGCTACGTTGGCCACACCCGCGCACCGCTGGTGCTGGTGCCGCTGGAAGACCTGCTGGGTTGCGACGAGCAACCCAATCTGCCGGGCACCACCGCCGGCCACCCCAACTGGCGCCGACGCTTCACCCGGCCGGTACGTGAACTGCTCGACGACGAAGACGCCGCACGGCGCCTGGAACTGCTGGCCCAGGCCCGCGAACAAGCCTGGGAGCGTGACCGATGAAAGCGCTGACCGCGACCCTGCGCCTGCAGTTTCACAGTGATTTCACCCTCGATCACGCCGTGCCGCTGGTGCCGTACTTCGCCCAGTTGGGTATCAGCCACCTGTATGCCTCGCCCATCCTCAAGGCCCGCGCCGGCTCGCGCCACGGCTACGACGTGGTCGACCCGACCTGCGTCAACCCCGAGCTGGGTGGCGAAGCGGCGCTGCAACGGCTGGTTGCCGCCCTGCGCCAGCACGGCATGGGGCTGATCCTCGACACGGTGTCCAACCACATGGCCGTGGGCGGTGCCGACAACCCCTGGTGGCAGAGCCTGCTGGCCTGGGGTCGGCGCAGCCCCTATGCAGAATTCTTCGACATCCAGTGGCACTCCAGCGACCCGCTGCTGGCCGGTCAGCTGCTGCTGCCGTTCCTCGCCAGCGACTATGGCGTGGCGCTGAAAAATGGTGAGATACCGCTTGAGTTCGACAAGCACCATGGGCTGCTGCAGGTCGCCCATTACCAACACCGCTTCCCGATCTGCCCGGTCGACTATGGCTGGATTCTTGCCCTCAGCCCGGAGCCGGCGCTCAAGGCCCTGGCCGAACGCTTCACCGCGTTGAACGCATCGGCCACGCCGCTGGCCGACGCCCTGCCCCTGCAAGCCGAACTGGCGCGCCTGGCAGGCGAAGGCGCCGACCTCGAATCGGCCCTGGTGGCTTTCGACAGCCGTAGCGAGAATGGCTTCAAGCGCCTGCACCTGCTGCTGGAGCGCCAGACCTACCGCCTGGCCAGCTGGCGTACCGCCGCCGACGACATCAACTGGCGGCGCTTCTTCGACATCAACGAGCTGGGCGGCCTGCGGGTGGAACGCGCGGTGGTGTTCGAGGCCACCCACGCCAAGCTGTTCGAACTGATCGAGCGCGGCCTGGTGGACGGCCTGCGCATCGACCATATCGACGGCCTGGCAGACCCGCGCGGCTACTGCCGCAAGCTGCGCCGGCGGGTCGATGGCCTGCTGGCACGGCGGCCGTTGAACGCCGCCCTGGAGCATTTCCCGATCTACGTGGAGAAGATCCTCGGCGCCAACGAGCACCTGCACCGCGACTGGCTTACCGACGGCACTACCGGCTATGAATTCATGAACCAGGTTTCGCTGCTGCAGCACGACCCGGCGGGCGAAGCAGCGCTGACCGAGCTGTGGGCCAATGTGAGCGAACGCCCCGACTTCCCCGAAGAAGTGCGTCAGGCCCGCCACCTTGTGCTCAATGCCAGCCTGGCCGGCGACTGCGAGTCGGTGGCCCAGGCGCTGTTGCAGGTGGCGCGCAACGACCTGATGACCCGCGACCTGACCCTGGGCGCGATCCGCCGTGCCTTGCAGGCGCTGGTGGCGCATTACCCGGTGTACCGCACCTACTTCAATGCCTGCGGGCGCCCGGCAGAAGACGAAGGGTTTTTCCAGCAGGCCCTGGCCAATGCCCGGCAGGACCTGGGCGAAGCCGACTGGCCGCTGCTCGAGCACCTGCAACAATGGCTGGGCGGGCAAGCCTGGCGCCGCCTGCCAGCAGGCCGGGCACGCAAGCAGCTGCGCCACGCCTGCGTGCGCTTCCAGCAACTGACCGCGCCCAGTGCCGCCAAGGCCGTGGAAGACACCGCGTTCTACCGCAGCGCGCGGCTGCTGTCGCGCAACGATGTGGGCTTCGACGCCGAGCGTTTCAGCGCCCCGCTCAAGCACTTCCACAACGAGGCCCAGCGGCGCCTGCGCGACTTCCCCGACAACCTGCTGGCCAGCGCCACCCATGACCACAAGCGCGGCGAAGATACCCGTGCGCGCCTGGCCGTGCTCAGCGAGCGCGGCCCGTGGCTGGCCAGCCGCATGGAACACTGGCGCGAACTGGCCACGCCGTTGCGCACGCAACTGGATGACGGCCCGGCGCCCAGCCCCGGCGACGAGCTGATGCTGTTGCAGACCTTGCTGGGCAGCTGGCCGCTGGACCTCGACCTGCACGATGACAACGCCCTTGGCCAGTACGCCGAACGCATCCGCCAGTGGCAGCAGAAGGCCCTGCGCGAGGCCAAGCTGCGCAGCAGCTGGAGCGCGCCGAACGAAGCATATGAAAACGCCTGTGCCGGCTACATCGACGGCCTGCTGCTGGACGGCGAGAACCAGCAGCTGCGCAAATCGCTGGCCGATGCCGCCCACCTGCTGGCATGCCCCGGTGCCCTCAACGGCCTGGTCCAGGCCCTGCTGCGCATGACCACGCCGGGCGTACCGGACCTGTACCAGGGCAACGAATACTGGGATTTCAGCCTGGTCGACCCGGATAACCGCCGCGCCGTGGACTACGCCTGCCGGCGTCGTACCCTGGACGATGCAACGCCGGTAGCCGAGCTGCTGGAACACTGGCGCGACGGCCGCCTCAAGCAGGCGCTGATCGCCCGGGTGCTGGACTGCCGCCAGGCCCACGCAGAGCTGTTCCGCCGTGGCGCCTACCTGCCGCTGACCGTGCACGGCCGGCATGCCGACAAGGTGGTGGCGTTCGCACGCCTTGGCGAAGGCGAACGGGCCGTCATCATCGCGCCACGCCTGGCCAGTACCCTGCTGGCAGGTGCATCGATACCCCTGATCCCGGCACAGAACTGGGACGACACCCGGGTAAGCCTGCCGTTTGCCTTGTCGCCTGCCAACTCGACGGGACTTTTCCCCAGTGCTGCGGTCAGCTCTTCCAAGGAGCTGATGTTGAGCGCCGTGCTGGCGGAGTTTCCGGTCAACCTGCTGATACAACAATCTTGAGCATCGGGAGCGTCATGATGAGTGTTGATGAAAAACGTATCCGCGAATTTGCCTACCAGATCTGGGAGTCCGAGGGTAAGCCCGCCGGCCAGGAGGACCGCCATTGGGACATGGCGCGCAAGCTGGCCGAGGCCGAGGCGCTGGCACCCAAGGCGGCGCCGCGCAAGCGGGCGCCGGCCAAGCCCAAGGTAGCGGCTGAACCGAAGGCGCCTGCCGAGCCCAAAGTGGCCGCCCTGCCGGGGGTTAAACCGGCTGTGGCGAAAAAGACCCGGGCGGTGAAAAAGCCTTCTGCCGGTTAAGCCTGTCCTGGCCCTATCGCCGGCAAGCCAGCTCCCACAAGTACAGCGCCGGTTTTGAGACCTGTGGAGACCTTGTGGGAGCTGGCTTGCCGGCGATAGAGCCAGGACAGGACTACACAACCCTCCCCTTCACCACGGCCACTAGAGGACCGCCATGAGCCCCCGCACCCCGAAGAAAACCCGCTCGGTCGCCCCGTCGCGTATCCGCGAGGGCCTGCCCTTCCCCCTCGGCGCCACCTGGGATGGCCTTGGGGTCAACTTTGCCCTGTTCTCGGCCAACGCCACCAAGGTCGAGCTGTGCCTGTTCGACTCCACCGGCGAGCACGAAATCGAACGCATCGAGCTACCCGAGTACACCGACGAGATCTACCACGGCTATTTGCCCGACGCGCATCCAGGGCTGGTCTACGGCTACCGCGTGCACGGCCCGTACGAGCCGGTGAACGGCCACCGCTTCAACCCCAACAAACTGCTGATCGACCCGTATGCCAAACAACTGGTCGGCAGCCTGCAATGGTCCGAAGCACTGTTCGGCTACACCATCGGCCACCCCGATGGCGACCTGTCGTTCGACGAGCGCGACAGCGCGCCGTTCGTGCCCAAGTGCAAGGTGATCGACCCTGCCTTCACCTGGGGCCGCGACCAGCGCGTGCTGATCCCCTGGGAGCGCACGATCATCTACGAGGCCCACACCCGTGGCATCAGCATGCGCCACCCGGCGGTACCGGAAGAACTGCGCGGCACCTTCGCCGGCCTGGCCAATGACGAGTTGCTCAAGCACATCAAGGAGCTGGGCGTTTCCAGCATCGAGCTGCTGCCGATTCACGCCTTCGTCAATGACCAGCACCTGCTGGACAAGGGCCTGAACAACTACTGGGGCTACAACAGCATCGCCTTCTTCGCCCCCCACCCGCGCTACCTGGCCAGCGGCAAGATCGCCGAATTCAAGGAAATGGTCGCGCACCTGCACGACGCCGGGCTGGAGGTGATCCTCGACGTGGTCTACAACCACACCGCCGAAGGCAACGAGCGCGGCCCGACGCTGTCGATGCGCGGTATCGACAACGCCTCCTACTACCGCCTGATGCCGGACGACAAGCGTTACTACATCAACGATTCCGGCACCGGCAACACCCTGGACCTGAGCCACCCCTGCGTGCTGCAGCTGGTCACCGACTCGCTGCGCTACTGGGCCGGCGAAATGCACGTGGACGGCTTCCGCTTCGACCTGGCGACCATCCTTGGCCGCTACCACGACGGCTACAGCGAACGCCACGGTTTCCTCGTCGCCTGCCGCCAGGACCCGATGCTGAGCCAGGTGAAGCTGATTGCCGAGCCCTGGGACTGCGGCCCGGGCGGCTACCAGGTGGGCAACTTCGCCCCGGGCTGGGCAGAGTGGAACGACCGCTTCCGCGACACCGTGCGCGCCTTCTGGAAAGGCGACGAAGGCCAACTGGCCGACTTTGCCTCGCGCATGACCGCCTCGGGAGACATGTTCAACAACCGTGGCCGGCGCCCCTATGCCTCGGTCAACTTCGTCACCGCCCACGACGGTTTCACCTTGCGCGACCTGGTGTCGTACAACCACAAGCACAACGAAGACAACGACGAGAACAACCAGGACGGCACCGATAACAACCTGTCGTGGAACTGCGGTGTCGAGGGGCCAACCGACGACCCGGCCGTGAATGCCCTGCGCATGCGCCAGATGCGCAACTATTTCGCAACCCTGCTGCTGGCCCAGGGCACGCCGATGATCGTCGCTGGGGACGAGTTCAGCCGCACCCAGCACGGCAACAACAATGCCTATTGCCAGGACAGCGAGATCGGCTGGGTGAACTGGGACCTGGACCAGGAGGGCAAAGAGCTGCTGGCTTTCGTCAAGCGCCTGACCCGCCTGCGCCTGGCCTACCCGGTACTGCGCCGCTCGCGCTTCCTGGTTGGCGACTACAATGAGGCGATCGGCGTCAAGGACGTGACCTGGCTGGCACCGGATGGCAACGAGATGAGCGTGGAGCAATGGGAAGACCCGCACGGGCGTTGCCTGGGCATGCTGATCGATGGCCGTGCCCAGGTCAGCGGCATTGCCAGGCCAGGCGCCGAGGCCACCGTATTGCTGATCGTCAATGCCCACCACGACATCGTACCGTTCGAGTTGCCGACCGTGCCCGAAGGGGATTACTGGAGCTGCCTGGTCGATACCGACCGGCCAGAGCTGCGCAAGGGGCAGCATCTGCAGTTCGACAGCACCTTTGAGGTGAAGGGGCGATCGTTGCTGCTGATGGTGTTGCAGCGTGATGAGGAGTGAACCCCGGGGGACCATCGTCGGTCCCATTGTGTATCGGTTGCCTGTACTGGCCTCATCGCCGGCAAGCCAGCTCCCACAGGTAATCCGCTGGCCGACGGGCCTGTGCGTTAAGTGTGGGAGCCGGCTTGCCGGCGATAGGGCCGGGACATACAACACCCATGCACCCGCCATTGAGGAGTAACCGTGAACCCCGAAGCCGGCAGTAAAGGTTTCGCCAGTGTCAACCAGGCCCCGGCCGTGAAGCGGCTGCAGGTGCTGACGGTGAATACCCACAAGGGCTTCACCGCCTTCAACCGGCGCTTCATCCTGCCGGAACTGCGCGAGGCGGTGCGCAGCACCCAGGCCGACATCGTCTTCCTTCAGGAAGTGCTCGGCAGCCACGACCGCCACGCCGCGCGCTACCCCGGCTGGCCGCAGACTTCTCAGTACGAGTTCCTCGCCGACAGCATGTGGAGCGACTTCGCCTACGGCCGCAACGCGGTCTACCCCGACGGCCACCACGGCAACGCGCTGCTGTCCAAATACCCGATCATCGAACATCGCAACCTCGACGTGTCGATCACCGGCCCCGAACGACGTGGCCTGCTGCACTGCATCCTCGACGTGCCCGGCCAGCACCAGGTGCATGCCATCTGCGTGCACCTGTCGTTACTGGAAAGCCATCGCCAGAAACAACTGCAATTGCTGCGCAAGCTGCTCGAGTCCTTGCCCGCCGATGCCCCGGTGATCATCGCCGGCGATTTCAACGACTGGAAATCCCACGGCAACCGTACCCTGGGCCTGCAGCGTGACCTGCACGAGGCCTTCGAGCGCCACCATGGGCATCTGGCCCGCACCTATCCTGCGCGGCTGCCGCTGTTGCGTCTGGACCGCGTCTACCTGCGCAACGCCGAAAGCCATGGGCCGCGGATTCTGGGGCACAAACCTTGGTCGCACCTGTCGGACCACCTGCCGTTGTCGGTCGAAGTCAGGCTTAGCAATCATTCTTCATAGCCACGCCACGACAAATAGCGAACCCCGCTATACCTCGCAGATTTATCAAAAGATTCAACACGTTGAACAAAACCACGGATCCTGAACACTTCCTTCACACTTTCTTGACGCAAGCGGCGGCCTCTCCTTAGCTGAACATATCAAGCAGTAAAGATCTCGCGCCGGGCCTCTAGCTCGCGCCTTCGTGCGCGCTGGCGAAAGCCTAGCGTGCTGGTTTGGGTCGCCCACTGTTTTTGCCGTACAGCTCGTGACAACAGGCCAGGTCCTAGGGCTGTAACACAAAAACAAAGGAGATCCGCCATGAAAAGCACCTCGAACCTCTTGCGCTTCGACAGCATTTTCTACGCGGTTTCCACGTCGCTGCTTCTGGCAACCCCGGTGGAAACTATCGCGTATGAACTGCAGGACGACCCGGCCTCGCCCGGTTTCCTGCAGCAACCGGCAGTACCACAGCTGTCGCTCGACCCGGTCAGCGCCAGTGGCTTGAGTATCGGTACCTTGAATGCGTTCTCGCAAAAGATGAGCGAGCGCCATGGGCAGGCTGCACCGGACCTGGTCGCCAGCCAGTGGGCGCAGTTCTTCCCCACCACCACGCGCGGTGGCGCGCAGCCCCCGGACCAGCTGGAGGCACCCAGCCAGCAACTGACGATCGGCCCGGACCTGTTCGTGCGTGAAACTGCAGCGGGCAATGTGCACCGCGCGGGGATCTTCGTGGGGCAAAACAACCTGCAGACCAGCTTCAACGGCATGCGCCGGCTGTTGGGCGACAAGCAACGCAACGCCGTGAACCTCAGCGGTGAAAGCCTGGGGGTTTACTGGAGCATGACCCATGAACAGGGCTGGCACCTGGATGCCGTGGCCATGGGTTCGCGCATCGACGTCAATGGCCGTGGCGAGAACGGCCAGCGACTGGATGACAGCGGCCACGCGATGACCTTCTCGCTGGAAGGCGGCATCCCCATCGGCCTGGGTGGCGGCTGGGTGATCGAGCCGCAGGCGCAGTTGATCAACCAGCAGTTCTTCCCTGGCAGCCGGGCGCAGGAAGAGACTTTGCAGGCCTTCGACAGCCAGCCGAGCTGGAGCGGCCGGGTCGGCGCCAGGCTGTCCGGGCGTTATGAAGTACGCGGCATGCCGATCGAACCCTATGTGCGGACCAACGTGTGGTATGACTTCAGCAATGCCGATGAGGTGAAACTGGACCAGGTCGACAAGATCTCCAGCTCGCGCTACTCGACCACGGTGGAACTGGGGTTGGGGCTGGTGGCTCGGGTGACGCCCTCGGTAGCGCTGTTTGTCAGTGCCGATTACAGCAGTGACGTGGACGACAATGATCTGAATGGGTTGATTGGAAGCCTAGGGGTGCGGATGCGGTGGTAGGCAGGTTCGGCCCTTTCGCGGGCACGCCCGCTCCCACAGGGATAGCACAGGGCCAGAGGCTGGCGCCGTACCTGTGGGAGCGGGCATGCCCGCGAAGAGGCCAGTACAGGCAGAAGATCAGACCGGTTTCAACACCAGCACACCCAGCGGCGGCAGGTTCAGGGCCAGTGACTGCGGCTGCCCATGGCTGGCTATCTGGTCACTCTCCACCACCCCCAGGTTGCCGACATTGGACCCCGCATACAGCTCTGCGTCACTGTTCAACAGCTCCTGCCAGCGCTCGCCAAACGGCACGCCAATGCGATACCCCTCGCGCGGCACCGGGGTGAAGTTGGCCACCACCAGCACCGGCTCGCCACTGCTGCTCCAGCGCAGCCAGGCATACACGCTGTTCTGCGCATCGTCACCAATCAGCCACTGGAAGCCCTGTGGCTGGCAATCCTGCTCATGCAACGCCGGCACCTCGCGGTACAGGCGGTTTAGGTCGCCGACCAGGCGCTGTACGCCCTGGTGCTCAGGGTACTGCAGCAGGTACCAGTCCAGCTCGCCATCGTGGTCCCACTCGCGCCACTGGCCGAACTCGCAGCCCATGAACAACAGCTTCTTGCCCGGATGCGCCCACATGAAGGTGAGGTAGGCACGCAGGTTGGCGAACTTCTGCCAGCGGTCGCCGGGCATCTTGTCGATCAGCGAATGCTTGCCGTGCACCACTTCGTCGTGGGAGATGGGCAGTATGAAGTGCTCGGAATAGGCATAGATCAGCCCGAAGCTCATCTCGTTGTGATGGTAAGTGCGGTGCACCGGGTCGTTCTGGATGTAATGCAAGGTGTCGTGCATCCAGCCCATGTTCCACTTGTAGGCAAAGCCCAGGCCGCCCTGCTGGGTCGGCTGGCTGACGCCGGGCCAGGCGGTGGACTCCTCGGCGATGATCAGCGCGCCCGGGGCCTCGTGGGCCGCCACGCCGTTGAGGTGGCGGATGAAGTCGATGGCTTCCAGGTTCTCGCGCCCGCCGTGGCGGTTGGGCACCCATTCGCCGGCCTTGCGCGAATAGTCGCGGTACAGCATCGAGGCCACTGCATCGACACGCAGGCCATCGATGTGGAAGTGCTTCAGCCAGTGCAGCGCCGAGGCCATCATGAAGCCGCGCACTTCGTTGCGGCCAAGGTTGTAGATCAGCGTGTTCCAGTCCTGGTGGTAGCCCTCCAGGGGGTTGTCGTATTCGTATAGGGCGGTGCCGTCGAAACGCGCCAGGCCGTGTTCGTCGGTGGGAAAATGCGCCGGCACCCAGTCGAGCAGCACGCCAATGCCGCCCTGGTGGCAGGCGTCAACGAAGGCGGCGAAGTCCTCGGCGCTGCCGTAGCGCGAGGTGGGCGCGAACAGCGACAGTGGCTGGTAGCCCCAGGAGCCGCCGAACGGGTGCTCCATGATCGGCAGCAGTTCGATATGGGTGAAGCCCAGCTCCTGAACGTACGGTACCAGGCGCTCGGCCAGCTCGCGCCAGTTGTAATAGCGCCCCACCTCGCCCGCCTCGTCCAGCTCGCAGCGCCACGACCCCGGGTGCAGCTCGTAGATCGACAGCGGCGCGCTGTAGGCATGGTGCTGCGCGCGTTGCACCATCCAGTCGTGGTCCTGCCAGTCGTGGCTGAGCGCCCCCGCTACCTTGGAGGCGGTGCTCGGCGGCAGTTCGGTGGCACGCGCCAACGGGTCGGCCTTCAGAGGCAGTATGCCGTCCTTGCCCAGCACCTCGAACTTGTAGGTTTCGCCCACGCCCAGGCGCGGCACGAACAGCTCCCACACCCCGGCGCTGTGGCGCAGGCGCATGGGGTGGCGGCGGCCATCCCAGTTGTTGAAGTCACCCACCACCGACACCCGCCGCGCGTTCGGCGCCCACACCGAGAAACACACGCCGTCGACCCCATCGACCTGGATAGGCTGGGCGCCGAAGCGCCCGGACAGGTCGCGGTGGTTGCCTTCGGCGAACAGGTACAAGTCCATGTCGCCCAGTTGTGGGCCGAAGCTGTAGGGGTCTTCGGTAATCTGCTCGCCACCGGCCCAGCCGATCTGCAGCAGGTACGGGTGTGCCTCATCGAGGTGCGCGGTGAACAGCCCCGGTAGGCTGCCCTGCTCCATTTCGGCGAGGATGCGCCCGTCATGCCGGGCCAGGATGCGCACATTCAGGGCAGTGGGCAGGAAGGCGCGGACCACCTGCCCGCCCGCGCCATCGCCATGGGGGCCGAGTACCGCAAATGGATCGGCGTGCTCGGCGCGGGCCAGGGCGTCGAGGTCCCGTTGCCGAAGGCCGCCGTTTTCACGCGTGGTTGCATTCATCTATGACTCTCCCCAGGTACTGATCAGTCCATGCAGGCCATGCAAAGGCACGGCCAGCCAGCTCGGACGGTTCTCGGCTTCGTATGTGATTTCGTAGGCAGCTTTTTCCAGGCAGAACAGCTCCAGTGCGGCGCGCTCGCCCTCGGCCTGTTGCCAGGCGTGAGGCATGGCCGCGGTGGCCAGGCCATAGGCTTCGACAAAGGCATGCCGCGATTGGTGCAGGTACTGCCTGGCAACCCGTTGCCGGGCTAGGCGCGCCGGGTCGGAAAGGTCGACCGCAGACGCGCTGCGCAAGATCATGGCAGCAGCATAGTCGAAGGATCGCAGCACGCCGCTGACATCCTTGTACGGGCTGTGTTTTGCCCGACGCTCTTGCAGCGGCCGGGCCGGTTCACCTTCGAAATCGATGAGGTAGGCGTCGCCCTGCACCACCAGCACCTGGCCCAGGTGCAGGTCGCCGTGCACGCGCATCAGCAGGCCGCCCTGGGCCTGGCGGGTCAGGTTGGCGATGTGCTGGGCCAGGCCGTCGCGCTGTTGCTGCAAGTCGTCGACCAGCGCCTGGCTTTCGCTGTCGAGGCTGTCGCGGTGCTGGGCCAGCAGGTCGAGGGCATGGGTGAGTTCGGCGCTGATCTGCGCACTCCAGCGTTCGCTGTCGTCGGCATCGCTTGGGCGCGGCTGAAAGGCCTCGTCATTGGTCGGTGCGGCCAGCAGCAGGTGCATCTCGCCCAGGCGCTGGCCGAGCAAGGCAGCAAAGCCGGTGAGTTCGGCCAGTGCATCGGTGTGCGCATCGGCGTCGAGGCTGGAAGGCTCCATCTGGTCGCGGATGGCCCGTTCCAGGGTGTTCTGGGTCCAGGCCCAGGCGTCACCCTGGTTGCTCAGGTAGCCCTGGGCGATCATCAGCAGGTGTGGCGCGCCCTGCTCATCCACCCGGCTAACCCAGGCCAGCAACGGCGAAATATTGGCAAAGCCTGCGGCGGTCAGGTAGGCACTCATTTCCAGCTCGGGGTGCACACCCGGGTTGACCCGGCGAATCAGCTTGAGCACCACCTGGTCGCCGATCACCACCGAGCTGTTGGACTGCTCGGCGCTGAGGTAGCGCACGCTGCTTTCGTCGTTCAACGCCAGGCCCGCCAACTGCTGCGTGCTTTCGAAGCGCAGCTCGCCCTCGCCGTTGCCACAAGGCAGATGCATGCCGCCCTCACAGGCACGCAGCACCGCGCGGATGAATGGCTCGAGGACGAAGGCATCGGTAATCAGCCCAACCTGATGGGCACGGCGCACCCGTGACAGGGCCAGCTGTTGTGGCAGCGCGCTGTTGATCTGCTCTTCGGGCAGCAGGCCGAACGGCAGTTGGTAGCGGTTGGCCACACCGTCGCTGAGCACTTCGATTTCACTAAGCAGCACCGGTGTGGTGGCGGTGCCGAAACGCACGCCGTAGCACAGGCGCACCTGGTCGATCGGCCCTTCCTTGCCGGCGAACCAGCGCCGCTTGGGCAGGTACTGCGGCAGGATGGCGCTTTGCAGGGTATCGCTGGAGGGGGCCTCCAGCAGTTCTTCCAGGCGTTTGCGCAATACCAGTGTGGTCAATTCGGGTAACCCCTCGGTGGCCTGGATGTGCCAGCTGGGCATGCGATCGTGGCTGGCCAGCAGGAACCAGTAGAAGGCGTAGGGTGGCAAGGTCAGCAGGAACGGCAGTTGCCCGATTGGCGGGAAAGCGCTGCCGCCGAGCATCTCCACCGGTACTTTGTCGGCGTATTGTGACAATTCCAGTTCAGCCGCCTGGGCGGCGCGGGAAACGTTGGCCACGCACAGGATGACTTCGGTGTTGCCATCGGCGTCGGTGTACTCGCGCAAGTAGGCGAGGATGCGCCGGTTGTTCGGCGTGAGGGTGCGCAGGCTGCCGCGGCCGAAGGCCTTCTGCTGCTTGCGCACCGCCAGCATGCGCCGGGTCCAGTTCAGCAGCGAGTGCGGGTCGTTGGCCTGGGCTTCGACGTTGACGGTCTGGTAGCCGTACAGCGGGTCCATGATCGGCGGCAGCACCAGGCGCTGTGGGTCGGCGCGGGAGAAACCGCCGTTGCGGTCCGGCGACCATTGCATGGGCGTGCGCACACCGTCGCGGTCGCCCAGGTAGATGTTGTCGCCCATGCCCAGTTCGTCGCCGTAGTACAGGGTGGGCGTGCCGGGCATCGACAGCAGCAGGCTGGTGAGCAGTTCGATGCGCCGCCGGTCACGCTGCAGCAACGGCGCCAGGCGGCGGCGGATGCCCAGGTTGATGCGGGCGCGGCGGTCTTCGGCGTAGTAGTTCCACAGGTAGTCGCGCTCGCGGTCGGTGACCATTTCCAGGGTCAGCTCATCGTGGTTGCGCAGGAAGATCGCCCATTGGCAGTTGGCGGGGATTTCCGGGGTCTGGCGCAGGATGTCGGTGATCGGGAAGCGGTCTTCCATGGCCAGGGCCATGTACATGCGCGGCATCAACGGGAAGTGGAAGGCCATGTGGCATTCGTCGCCCTCGCCTTCGCCGAAGTAAGGGCGGGTGTCCTCGGGCCATTGGTTGGCCTCGGCCAGCAGCATGCGGTCGGGGTAGTTGGCGTCGATTTCGGCGCGGATCGCCTTGAGCACGTCGTGGGTTTCGGCAAGGTTCTCGTTGTTGGTGCCGTCGCGCTCGATCAGGTAGGGGATGGCGTCCAGGCGCAGGCCATCGACACCCAGGTCCAGCCAGAAGCGCATCACCCCGATCACTGCCTTGAGCACTTGCGGGTTGTCGAAGTTGAGGTCGGGCTGGTGCGAGTAGAAGCGGTGCCAGAAGTACTGGCCGGCGACCGGGTCCCAGGTCCAGTTGGACTTCTCGGTGTCGAGGAAGATGATGCGCGTGCCGTCGTACTTCTGGTCGTCATCCGACCACACGTAGAAGTCCCGTGCCTTGCTGCCGCGCTTGGCATGGCGGGCGCGCTGGAACCAGGGGTGCTGGTCGCTGGTGTGGTTGATGACCAGCTCGGTGATTACCCGCAGGCCGCGTTTGTGCGCCTCGGCGATGAAGCGGCGGGCATCGGCCAGGTTGCCGTAGTCGGGGTGCACGGCCTTGTATTCGGCGATGTCGTAGCCGTCGTCGCGGCGTGGCGAGGGATAGAACGGCAGCAGCCACAGGGTGTTGACGCCCAGCTCGGCAATGTAGTCGAGCTTGCTGATCAGGCCGGCGAAATCGCCGATGCCGTCGTTGTTCGAATCGAAGAACGACTTGATGTGCAGCTGGTAGATGACGGCGTCCTTGTACCACAGCGGGTCGTCGATGAAGGCTGCCGGGCGGGAACGCTTGGCCATGTGCGACTCCTTTCATTGCTGGGGAACCGTGTCGCCTGGTTTTGGGCTGCTGTGCAGCCCATCGCCGGCAAGCCAGCTCCCACAGGTTTCATACAGGTATCACAGGCAGCACCAGGCCTGTAATTGGTATGCAAAACTCACAACAGACGCCAGCCCCTGTGGGAGCTGGCTTGCCGGCGATGGGCCGCAAAGCGGCCCCATGATTCAATGCCCTATCGGGCTCTTTCGATACGCCAGATACCGAATGGCTGGTGCCAAGGCTCGATGCGCATGAACTGGGTCTTGCCTTGCCAGGTCCAGCGATGGCCGTTCATCAGGTCTTCACCCCGGGTTTCGGCGTTGTCATCCAGCCCCAGCTCCCACAGCGGCAGCTCGAAATGCGCCTCCTGGGCGTTGTGCGGGTCGAGGCTGATTGCCACCAGGATGTAGTTGTCGCGCTCGGGCGTGCGCTTGGCGAAGTACAGGATGTTGTCGTTCCAGCAGTTGAAGAACGCCACGCCCAGGTGGGTTTGCAAGGCGCGGTTCTGCCGGCGGATACGGTTGAGCTGGGCGATCTCGGCAATGATGTTGCCGGGTTGGCTGAAATCGCGTGGGCGAATTTCGTACTTCTCCGAATCCAGGTACTCCTCCTTGCCCGGCAGCGGTGTGCCTTCGCACAGTTCGAAGCCCGAGTACATGCCCCACAGCCCGGAACCCATGGTGGCCAGCGCCGCGCGGATGAGGAAGCCGGCACGGCCGGAGGTGTGCAGGAAGTACGGGTTGATGTCGGGCGTGTTGACGAAGAAGTTGGGCCGGTAGCACTGGCTCCATGGCGGCTGGTTGAGCTGTTCGAAGTACTCGCGCAGTTCCTGTTTGTGGTTGCGCCAGGTGAAGTAGGTATAGCTCTGCGCGTACCCGACCTTGCCCAGGCGGGCCATCATCGCCGGCTTGGTGAAGGCTTCGGCGAGGAAGATGACCTCGGGGTGCCGGCTGCGCACATTGGCGATCAGCCATTGCCAGAACGGCAGTGGCTTGGTGTGCGGGTTGTCGACGCGGAAGGTTTTCACCCCCTCCTCGACCCAGCCGACCACCACGTCGCGCAGGGCCAGCCACAGCGACGGCACGGCCTCGGGTGCATAAAAATCGACGTTGACGATGTCCTGGTACTTCTTCGGTGGGTTCTCGGCATAGCGGATGGTGCCGTCCGGTCGCCAGCTGAACCAGCCGGGGTGCTGCTTGAGCCAGGGGTGGTCCTGGGAGCACTGGATGGCGAAGTCGAGGGCGATTTCCAGGCCATGCTCGGCCGCCGCGGCCACCAGGCGGCGGAAGTCGTCGCGGCTGCCCAACTGCGGGTGAATTGCCTCGTGGCCGCCTTCCGCGCTGCCGATGGCATACGGGCTGCCCGGGTCGCCGGGCTCAGCGGTGAGGGCGTTGTTGCGGCCCTTGCGGTGCTGCATGCCGATGGGGTGGATGGGCGGGAAGTACAGTACGTCGAAGCCCATGTCGCGGATCATCGGCAGGCGCTCGTGCACATCGTTGAACGTGCCGTGGCGCTCGGGGCTGTCGGTGATCGAGCGCGGGAACAGCTCGTACCAGCTGGCGAACTGCGCGGCCGGGCGGTCGACATCGACGGGGAATTCACGGCTGCGGGCCAGGTAGCTGCGGTGTTCGGCATCGCTCATCAGGCGGGCGGTGGCGGGGTCGAGAAAAAGCGCTACCTGGTCGTCGGCATTCAGCGTGGGCAGGCGCTGCTGCAAGGCCTGGAGCTCCTCGCGCAGCGCACCGTTGCACAGCTCGATGCCCTTGCCCAGCATCAATCGGCCTTCCTCCAGCTCCAGCCGAACCTCGACACCGGCGTGGTACTTCTTCTCCAGGTCGTGGCAATAGGTAGCGAACGGGTCGATCCAGGCCTCGATGCTGAACAGGTGCGGGCCCAGTTCGGTGGGGGTGAACTCGGCCAGCCACAGGTCGTTGCCCGGCGAGTGCATGGGTATGCAATGCCAGCGCCGGCTGTGGGCCTGGCGCCAGTTGAGCATCACCGCCAGGCGGTCGTGGCCGTCGCTGTAGACCTTGCTGCTGACTGCCACCGGTTGGCCGCTGATGGCCTTGGCGGCGAAGGTGCCGGCTTCGAGCACGGGTTGGGTGTCTTCGATCACGATGCGCGGCGCCAGCAGCGCCTGGGACAGGCTGATGGCCTGGTCCGGGTGATCGTTGGCCATGGGCACGCTTTCGAAGGGCTCGTTTCGTGACATCGGACCTTGCTCCCTCAGGCTGGTGGCGGTAAGGGTTCAGAGCCGGGCACAGGCGTGGGGTTCAAAAAAATTGAGCGAACGGCAGCTGCCAGGGGTCGAAGCCTGCAGCACCTCTTCAATTACCCAAGCGAGGTCAGGCCATGAACATTCCCATTCCACCGGAGACTCCCGATCCCAACATCGACGACCCGAGCCTGCCGCCGCCCGTGCCGGAGGAAGACCCGGACGAGCTGCCGATCAAGCCGACCGTGCCGCCGACGGTGGGCGACCCGCCGAGCCAGGAACCACCGGTGAAGGCTTAAGGGTAGACCAGGATCTTGTGCTGGCAGGGCCGGCCTCTTCGCGGGCACGCCCGCTCCCACAGGTATTTCACAGAGCCCGACGGCAGTGAAGTACCTGTGGGAGCGGGCGTGCCCGCGAAAGGGCCGGAACAGCCAATGCATCAACCAGCAGTAACCGCCGATATCTCCGCCACACTGATCTCCCGCATGCGGAACTTCTGCACCTTGCCGGTGACCGTCATCGGGTATTCGTCGACAAAGCGGATATGCCGCGGCACCTTGAAGTGGGCAATGCGCGCCTTGCACCAGCCCTGCAGTTCCTCGACCGTGGCACTGTGTCCCGGGTGCAGCTTGATCCAGGCGACGATCTCCTCGCCATAACGGCTGCACGGGATGCCGATCACCTGCGCATCAGCCACCGCCGGGTGGGTGTAGAAGAACTCTTCCAGTTCACGCGGGTAGATGTTCTCGCCGCCGCGAATGATCATGTCCTTGTTGCGCCCGACAATGCGCACATAGCCGTGCTCGTCCATCACCGCCAGGTCGCCCGAATGCATCCAGCCGGCCGGGTCGATGGCATCTGCCGTGGCCTGGGGGTTGTCCCAGTAGCCGAGCATCACACTGTAGCCGCGGGTGCACAGCTCGCCGATCTCGCCGCGCGGGACGATGCAGCCGTCTGCGTCCACCAGCTTGTTCTCCAGCTGCGGCTGGGTGCGGCCGACGGTGGTCACGCGCAGCTCCAGGTCGTCGTCCGGGCCGGTCTGCAGCGACACCGGGCTGGTTTCGGTCATGCCGTAGGCAATCTGCACTTCGGCCATGTGCATCTGGTCGATGACCCGGCGCATCACCTCGATCGGGCAAGTGGCGCCGGCCATGATGCCGCTGCGCAGGGTCGACAGGTCCATTTGCGCGCGCGCGGGATGGTCGAGCATGGCGATGAACATGGTCGGCACGCCATAGAGAATGCTCGCGCGCTCTTCGGCTACGGCGCGCAGGGTGAGCTCGGCGTCGAAGGCGTCGTTGGGGTAGATCATGGTGCTGCCGTGGGTGATGCAGCCGAGATTGGCCATGACCATGCCGAAGCAGTGGTACAGCGGCACCGGGATCACCATGCGGTCGCGTGCGGTCAGGCCCAGGCTTTCGCCGACCATGAAGCCGTTGTTGAGGATATTGTAGTGGCTGAGCGTGGCGCCCTTCGGTGCGCCGGTGGTGCCGGAGGTGTACTGGATGTTCACCGGCTGGTCGAACTGCAGGCTTTGCTGGCGCTTTGCGTAAGCCTCGACGGAGGTTTGCCCTGCCCGCTCGGCCAGCGCTTGCCAAGGCAGGAAGCCTGCCGGCGGGTTGGCGGCCAGGCTGACCACACCGCGCAGGTCGGGCAGGCGTTCACTGGCCATTTCACCCGGGGTGGCGCTGGCCAGCTCCGGCGCCAGCTCCTGGACCATGGCGTGGTAGTCGGACGTCTTGAATGCATCGGCACACACCAGCCAGCGGCAACCGGACTGGCGCAGCACGTATTCCAGCTCGCCCACCCGGTAGGCCGGGTTGATGTTGACCAGAATCGCACCGACCTTGGCGCTGGCCAACTGCAGGATGCACCACTGGGCGCAGTTGGGCGACCAGATGCCGACCCGATCGCCGGTGTTCACGCCCAGGGCCATCAGGGCACGAGCATGCACCTCGACCTGCTCGGCCAACTGCCGCCAGCTGTAGCGCAGGCCCTGATGGCGCGACACCAGGGCCTCGCCGTCGGCACAACGGGCCACGGTGGCGTCGAAGGCCTGGCCGATGGTCTGGGTCAGCAAGGCTTGGTCCTGGCGACCGCGGGTATAGCTTGGTTGACTCATGGGTGTCCCTTCTTGTGGTTGTTCTGGGCACGACTGAAGCAAGCGGGAATACTCTGGCGCAGATTTACGTTTACGTAAAGGTGATGAGTCGATTGACAGTGAGCGCACGCAGGTTTACGTTAACGTAAAGGTGATGAACGACACCGCCCCTCAGGCATGACGCCGAACCCTGTGGGAGCGGGCGTGCCCGCGAATGCGATCACTCAGGCAATGACGGTGGTCCTGCTGACGCATTCGCGGGCACGCCCGCTCCCACAGGGTCCGGCGCCAGATCCTTGAGCCAGGGTGTTTCCCATATTTCAAGAACAACAAGGTGCCCCAGCATGCATTACCCCACCCTGAACTTCGCCCTGGGCGAAACCATCGACATGCTCCGCGACCAGGTGCGCACCTTCGTCGCCGCCGAACTGGCCCCGCGCGCCGCGCAAATCGACCACGACAACCTGTTCCCGGCCGACATGTGGCGCAAGTTCGGCGACATGGGCCTGCTGGGCATCACCGTGCCGGAAGAATACGGCGGCGCCGGCCTGGGCTACCTGGCCCACGTGGTGTCGATGGAAGAAATCAGCCGTGGCTCGGCCTCGGTGGCCCTGTCCTACGGTGCCCACTCCAATCTCTGCGTCAACCAGATCAACCGCAACGGCAGCCACGAGCAGAAGCTCAAGTACCTGCCCAAGCTGATCAGCGGCGAGCACATCGGCGCCCTGGCCATGAGCGAGC
This sequence comes from Pseudomonas sp. B13(2017), assembly GCF_002113245.1. Taxonomy (NCBI): domain Bacteria; kingdom Pseudomonadati; phylum Pseudomonadota; class Gammaproteobacteria; order Pseudomonadales; family Pseudomonadaceae; genus Pseudomonas; species Pseudomonas sp. B13(2017). Next base: position 124,648 of record NZ_NEJX01000009.1, on the reverse strand, counting down.
CCAACGCCGGTTCCGACGTGGTATCGATGAAGCTGCGCGCGGAAAAGCGTGGCGACCACTACGTGCTCAACGGCAGCAAGACCTGGATCACCAACGGCCCGGACGCCAACACCTACGTGATCTACGCCAAGACCGACCTGGACAAGGGCGCGCACGGCATCACCGCGTTCATCGTCGAGCGTGACTGGAAAGGCTTCAGCCGCAGCAACAAGTTCGACAAGCTGGGCATGCGTGGCTCCAACACCTGCGAGCTGTTCTTCGACGGCGTCGAAGTGCCGGAAGAAAACATCCTCGGCCAGCTCAACGGTGGCGTGCGCGTGCTGATGAGCGGCCTGGACTACGAGCGCGTGGTGCTGTCCGGCGGCCCGACCGGCATCATGCAAAGCTGCATGGACCTGGTGGTGCCCTACATTCACGACCGCAAGCAGTTCGGCCAGAGCATCGGCGAGTTCCAGCTGATCCAGGGCAAGATCGCCGACATGTACACCCAGCTCAACGCCAGCCGCGCCTACCTGTATGCAGTGGCCCAGGCCTGCGACCGTGGCGAGACCACCCGCAAGGACGCCGCCGGGGTGATCCTGTACACCGCCGAGCGCGCCACGCAAATGGCCCTGGAGGCGATCCAGATTCTGGGTGGCAATGGCTATATCAACGAATTCCCGGCAGGCCGCCTGCTGCGCGACGCCAAGCTGTATGAGATCGGTGCCGGCACCAGCGAAATCCGCCGGATGCTGATCGGCCGCGAACTGTTCAACGAAACCCGCTGAGCACAAGGGACGGGCGCACATGGCTACCTTGCACACCCAGATCAACCCGCGTTCGGCGGAGTTCGCCGGCAACAGCGCGGCCATGCTCGAACAGGTCCAGGCCCTGCGCGGCCTGCTCGCCCAAGTGGCCCAGGGCGGTGGGCCCAAGGCTCAGGAGCGGCACACTTCGCGTGGCAAGCTGCTGCCGCGCGAGCGTATCGACCGCCTGCTGGACCCGGGCTCGCCGTTCCTCGAAATCGGCCAACTGGCTGCCCATGAGGTATATGGCGAAGATGTGCCCGCTGCGGGCGTGATCGCCGGCATCGGCCGCGTCGAAGGCGTGGAATGCATGATCGTGGCCAACGACGCCACGGTCAAAGGCGGCTCCTACTACCCGCTGACGGTGAAGAAGCACCTGCGTGCGCAGACCATCGCCCTGCAGAACCGCCTGCCGTGCATCTACCTGGTGGACTCCGGCGGCGCCAACCTGCCACGCCAGGACGAAGTGTTCCCCGACCGCGAACACTTCGGGCGGATCTTCTTCAACCAGGCCAACATGAGCGCACTGGGCATTCCGCAGATTGCCGTGGTGATGGGCTCGTGCACCGCCGGCGGTGCCTATGTGCCCGCGATGGCCGACGAAGCGATCATGGTGCGCCAGCAAGCGACCATCTTCCTCGCCGGCCCCCCACTGGTAAAGGCCGCCACCGGTGAAGTGGTGAGCGCCGAAGACCTCGGCGGCGCCGATGTGCACTGCCGCACCAGCGGCGTGGCCGACCACTATGCCGACAACGACGAACACGCCCTGGCCCTGGCCCGACGCAGCGTGGCCAACCTCAACTGGCACAAGCTGGGCAAGCTGCAGCGCCTGGCCCCGGTAGCCCCCCTGTATGCTGCCGATGAGCTGTATGGCGTGGTGCCGGCCGATGCCAAGCAACCGTTCGACGTGCGCGAGGTGATCGCGCGCCTGGTCGACGGCTCGGTGTTCGACGAGTTCAAGGCGCTGTTCGGTACCACCCTGGTGTGCGGCTTCGCCCACCTGCACGGCTACCCGGTGGCGATCCTCGCCAACAACGGCATCCTGTTCGCCGAGGCCGCGCAAAAAGGCGCGCACTTCATCGAACTGGCCTGCCAGCGCGGCATCCCGCTGCTGTTCCTGCAGAACATCACCGGCTTCATGGTCGGCAAGAAGTACGAAGAAGGCGGCATCGCCAAGCACGGCGCCAAGCTGGTCACTGCCGTGGCCTGCGCCCAGGTGCCGAAGTTCACGGTGATCATTGGCGGCAGCTTTGGCGCCGGCAACTACGGCATGTGCGGCCGTGCCTACGACCCGCGCTTCCTGTGGATGTGGCCAAACGCGCGGATTGGCGTGATGGGGGCCGAACAGGCCGCCGGCGTGCTGGCCCAGGTCAAGCGCGAACAGAGCGAGCGCAGTGGCCACCCGTTCAGCGCCGAAGACGAAGCCCGGCTCAAACAGCCGATCCTTGACCAGTACGAGCACCAGGGCCACCCCTACTACTCCAGCGCCCGCCTGTGGGACGACGGTGTCATCGACCCGGCACAGACCCGCGACGTGCTCGGCCTGGCGTTGTCCGCCGCGCTGAACGCACCGATCGAACAGAGCCGCTTCGGCATTTTCCGGATGTGACCCATGAGCGATTTCAGCACCCTCGAAGTGATCCGCGACCCGCGCGGCTTCGCCACCCTGTGGCTGAGCCGCGAGGACAAGAACAACGCCTTCAACGCCTTGATGATCCGCGAGCTGATCGTCGCCCTCGACCAGTTGGCCGAGGACGCCAGCCTGCGCTTCGTGCTGCTGCGCGGCCGCGGCCGGCACTTCAGCGCCGGCGCCGACCTGGCCTGGATGCAGCAGTCGGCGCAGCTGGACTTCAACACCAACCTGGATGATGCCCGCGAGCTGGGCGAGCTGATGTACGCCCTGCACCGCCTAAAGGCGCCGACCCTGGCCGTGGTGCAAGGCGCGGCCTTTGGCGGCGCGCTGGGCCTGATCAGCTGCTGCGACATGGCCATCGGCGCCGAAGACGCCCAGCTGTGCCTGTCGGAAGTACGCATAGGCCTGGCCCCGGCAGTGATCAGCCCGTTCGTGGTCAAGGCCATCGGCGAGCGTGCCGCGCGCCGCTATGCCCTCACCGCCGAGCGTTTCAGCGGCGTGCGGGCCCGCGAGCTGGGCCTGCTGGCCGAGGTCTACCCGGCCAGCGAACTGGACGCCCAGGTCGAAACCTGGGTGAACAACCTGCTGCAAAACAGCCCGCAAGCGCTGCGCGCCACCAAGGACCTGCTGCGTGAAGTGGACGACGGTGAACTCAGCCCGGCCCTGCGCCGCTACTGCGAAAACACCATCGCCCGCATCCGCGTCAGCGCCGAAGGCCAGGAGGGCCTGCGCGCCTTCCTGGAAAAACGCCGCCCCGCCTGGCAAACCGACGACAAGAAGGAGCCGCGCCCATGAGCCGCCCCGCTTTGACCACCCTGCTGGTCGCCAACCGCGGCGAAATCGCCTGCCGGGTGATGCGCACCGCCAAGGCCATGGGCCTGACCACCGTGGCCGTGCACAGCGCCACCGACCGTGATGCCCGGCACAGCCGCGAAGCCGATATCCGCGTCGACCTCGGCGGCACCAAGGCTGCCGAAAGCTACCTGCTGGTCGACAAGCTGCTGGCCGCAGCCAAGGCCAGCGGCGCCCAGGCCATCCACCCGGGCTATGGCTTCCTGTCCGAGAACGCAGGCTTTGCCCGTGCCATCGAAGAGGCCGGGTTGATCTTCCTCGGCCCACCGGCCAGCGCCATCGACGCAATGGGCAGCAAGTCGGCGGCCAAGGCACTGATGGAAGCCGCTGGCGTGCCACTGGTGCCGGGCTACCACGGCGAAGCTCAGGACCTGGACACCTTCCGTGCCGCCGCCGAACGCATCGGCTACCCGGTGCTGCTCAAGGCCAGCGCTGGCGGCGGTGGCAAGGGCATGAAAGTGGTCGAGGAAGAAAGCCAGCTGGCCGACGCCCTGGCCTCGGCCCAGCGTGAGGCGCAGTCGTCGTTCGGCGATGCGCGCATGCTGGTGGAAAAGTACGTGCTCAAGCCGCGCCATGTGGAAATCCAGGTATTCGCCGACCAGCACGGCAACTGCCTGTACCTCAACGAGCGTGACTGTTCGATCCAGCGCCGCCACCAGAAGGTGGTGGAAGAAGCCCCTGCGCCAGGCCTGTCAGCCGAATTGCGCCGGGCCATGGGCGAGGCAGCGGTACGCGCGGCCCAAGCCATCGGCTACGTGGGCGCCGGCACCGTGGAGTTCCTGCTCGATGCCCGCGGCGAATTCTTCTTCATGGAGATGAACACCCGCCTGCAGGTGGAGCACCCGGTTACCGAAGCCATTACCGGGCTCGACCTGGTGGCCTGGCAGATTCGCGTGGCCTGCGGCGAGGCCCTGCCGATCACCCAGGAACAGGTGCCGCTGATCGGCCATGCCATCGAAGTGCGCCTGTATGCCGAGGACCCGGCCAACGAATTCCTGCCCGCGACCGGCAAGCTGGCGCTGTACCGCGAGTCGGCAGCCGGCGAAGGGCGACGGGTGGACAGCGGGGTCAGCGAAGGTGATGTGGTGTCGCCGTTCTACGACCCGATGCTGGGCAAGCTGATCGCCTGGGGCGAAGACCGCGAGCAGGCGCGCCTGCGCTTGCTGGCCATGCTCGACGAGTTTGCCATTGGCGGGTTGAAGACCAACATCGCCTTCCTGCGGCGCATTCTCGCCCACCCGGCGTTTGCTGCAGCGGAGTTGGATACTGGCTTCATTCCGCGTCACCAGGAGGTTCTGCTGCCCGCGCCTCAAGCGCTGCCGACAGGCTTCTGGGAAGCCGCGGCCGAGGCCTGGTTGCAGGGCCAGGCCGCACATCAGCGGGACGACGACCGCAGTTCGCCGTGGGCCGAGCGCAACGGCCTGCGCCTGGGCCTGCCGGCGCGCAGCAGCCTGCACCTGGCGAGTGGCGGGCAGGACCAGGCAGTTGCCCTGGAGCGCAGCGCAGCGTCTACCTGGCAACTGGTGGGCGAGCAGTTGGTGCATGACCAGGCTGGCGTGCGTCGCCAGCATCTGGCGATCCGCCGCGGTGGCACGCTCTACTTGCAGTGGGATGGCGAGATGCATGCCATCGAAGCCTTCGACCCGATCGCCGAGGCCGAGGCCAGCCACAGCCACCAGGGCGGCCTGGGCGCGCCCATGAACGGCAGCATCGTGCGGGTGCTGGTGGAGCCTGGGCAGGTGGTGGAAGCAGGTACGGCGCTGGTAGTGCTGGAGGCCATGAAGATGGAGCACAGCATTCGCGCGCCGCATGGCGGCACTGTGAAGGCGTTGTTCTGCCAGGAAGGGGATATGGTCAGCGAAGGGACGGTGCTGGTCGAGTTGGCGGAGTAGTGCCAGCGGGGGCGCCTTGCGCCCCATCGCCGGCAAGCCAGCTCCCACCCCGACCGCATGGAATTTCCCGCCGGGCGCCGTACCTGTGGGAGCTGGCTTGCCGGCGATGGGCTGCGCAGCAGCCCCGGCAATCTAGAAGGAGCCATGCACTCGCACGACCACACCCAGAAACTCGCAGCCTTCCTCACACAACAGCGCCGGGTAGTTGCTGTTGAGTGCCTTCAGGTACCGTTGCCCACCTTCCTCCGCCAACTCACGGAAAATCGCCGGTTTGCCCGGCTGACGAGCGATAACCAGACGTCCTGGCTCGGCATCTATCCCAGGGTCCACCAACATCCGCATGCCCTGCGGCACACTGCGGCCACTGGCGGCACTCATCGCATCATTCTCGACAGTCAGCCAGAACGCCTTGCCCTGGGCCAGGTAGTCCGTCTGCTCGAACACACCTGGCTCCACTCCCTCTGCGATACCTAGCTCATCCCAGCCCAGCACCGGGTAGCGGAAGCACACGATGTATTGCATGAGGTCCAGGTCGTCATCGGTGTCATCGACCTCGTAAACGCTCCGCTTCCCGTCAACCTGCCCCTGAATGCGCAGCTGCAAGCTGACGATATAGTGCGGCATGCCAATTTCGATGAGGGTGCGGTTCATCGACTCGATCTTCGGCTGCCGCCGCTTGTTCACCCAATGCCCCACGCTGCCTTGAGACACACCAACGCGCTCGGCAAGCTGTTCTTGAGTGAGCCCTAGCTCCTCCATCCGGTCACGGACCAGGGCAATCCATCTATCCATATTCATCGCTGCCATCAGCCTCCTGCAAAGGCGCGCATCTCGATCGAACCCGCTGCGGCCGCTGTAGGAGCAGCCTTGTGTCGCGACAGGGCTGCCCAGCAGCCCCCGGCAAGCTAGAAGACCCCGTGCCCCCGCACGACCACACCAAGAAATTCGCAGCCGTCTTCACACAGGACTGTCGGATAGCGGGTATTCAGCGGTTTGAGCATCCTGTCTCCGCCCTCCTCGACCAACTGCCGCAACACTGCCGGCCGCCCGGGCTGCCGCGCAATCACCAACCGGCCTGGCTCTGCCGGCAGGCCAGTATCCACCAGCACACGCATACCCTCAGGTATGCTCCTGCCACTGGCGGCATTCATCGAGTCGTTTTCCACCACCAACCAGAACGCATTGCCAGCGGGCATGTAGTCAGTCTGTTCGTGGGCCTTGCTTGTTTCTGGCAAGGCCCCCTGCAAGTCAGCCCAACTCAGCACCGGGAAGCGAAAGCTCGCGTAAAGCAATGCTTCTGCCGAAACCGGCTGCTCGGCCGCATAGTGACCAGGCGATTCGCGCACGATATCGCGCTCCACCACCATGACTTGGGCTTCCAGAAACACCAACCCAAGTTTTTCGAGCTTTTCGTTGATGGTTTCCAGCGTCGGCCGCCGCGTGCCACGCAGCCAATGCCCCACGCCCCCCTGAGTCATGCCCAGGCGCTCGGCCAGCTTGAGCTGGCTGAGATTGTGTTCGCGCTTGTAGCGCTTGAGAAATGCGTTCCAGTTTTCCATGAGCGGCAACAATACGGACTGTATTAATCGCAGCAATACACAATCTGAATTATTTATTTTGAGATAGATAATACAGACTGACCTATCCTCTGATTCCTGTGTGTTTGAAGGAAATCAGAAGGTATCGCGATGAAACCACCGAAAAACGACGAAACAGATCTCGACAGCGAAGCCGCCCGCCGCGCCCTCGACTACTACCTCAACCCCAACCCGCCGCGCCCCACCCTGGACAACAGGATCTGGACCCTGCACGAGGGGGTAACCGGCGACCAGGCCCAGGAACACGCCATCGCCCTGCTGCGCTGCGCCGCCGCCACCGCGCAGGAAACCGCCACCCACCAGCACGGCAGCCAGCGCGAACTGACCTTTGCCCTGATGCACATGATGGACATGGCGCGCGCACTGCTCGAGCACAAACGCACCGTGGAATCGGGTTTGTAAGCAGGAAAGAAGGGAGAGAACGTGATGGCCGGGTAACGGCGAAGGCCCCGATTGCCGGGACAAGGAAGCGCACCGGTAAAACTTTTTTACCGGATTAGCGAAAATTCATTTGACTTGCAAATGATAACGATTATTATTGCACTCAGCTGATCGCGAGATCTGCTGGATAACCTGGAGCTTAGGTCGCTCTCAGATTATCTCCTCATCAGGCTAATCACGGTTTTTGACCCAGCTTTTTGCTGGGTCTTTTTTTTGGCTCTTCAGGCTAATGAAGATCGTGATGGCGCGCATGATAGCAAAGGTGTTTCAGGGCGTGAACGCTCATTACAAAACTTTGCGGAATCAGCACTTGAGAATCAATCTCGTTTCACCTACGCTGATCACGCATCACGGAAGATGCCCCCATCCCTCCCCCTCCATAGAGCAAGGAGCTGTCCATGACCCGTCTGCTGCTGCCCCTTGAGCACCCAACCCCTGCTGCCGAACATCATGCCGACGACGCCCTGCTGCACGCCCTGAAACGCCTGCCACGGCGTGTGCAACAAGTATTCCTGCTCAACCGCCTCGACCAACTGGACTTCGCCAGCATCGCCGCCCGCCTCGACCTGCCATTGGCGAGCATCGAGCGGCACATGGACCAGGCACTGCAGGCCGGTCGCTCGCGCCGGGATGTGCTGGCGAGTGTTGCCGGGCAATGGTATGTGCGCTTGCAGAGCCCACAGGTGACGGCGTGCGAGCGGATCGATTTTCGCCGTTGGCTGGATGCGGACATGGCGAACTTGCAGGCGTTTCATGACACGGAACTGCACTGGCGCAGCTTGTTGGCACCGGCACGGCAGCTGGGCCAGGAGGGTTGGTACCGGCAAGGTCGGGCGGCACTGTCGTTGGGCGGCTGTTCGGTTGCGGTCGGGCTTGGCGTGGCGGCGTTGGTGCTGTTTGGTTTCTGGGCCTGATCAACACCTGCGCTACACCGTTATCGTTTTCACCGCGGATGGCTCGTTTGTTATCAAGTTCGAGTGCTGGTCAGCGTTTCCGTCAGGCATGCAAGCAGTAGCCATCCGCACAAACTGACACCCAGGAACAGAAGCCCCAGGCTCATCGGCAGCTCGCTTTCGACGCCAGCAACCAGACTGCCAGCCAAACCACCACCTGCGAACATCAATGTCGTATTCAGCGACGCTGCCGCACCGGCTTGCTGCGGGTAACGCGCCAAGGCTTGGGTCGTTGCAGCAGGACGCACCAACGTTGTCCCGGTCGTGCAGATGATCATCGGCAGCAGAAGACCCGCCACCGTCAACCCTGCCACCTGCTCCCAGATCAACAGTGTGATGCCCCCGGCAGCTATGAGCAGGAATCCTGTCTTGATCTGAACCTGCGGGCTTACACGATTGTTCAAGTAGGTCGCAGCTGCTCCGCCAGCGATATACGCAAGCCCATAGGCGATAAATACCACCGAGAATTGATATGGCGTCAGCCCCAGGCTGTCCATCAACGCCAATGGCGCGACAACGATGAAGGAAAAATGGCAGGCAAACGCGAGGCTGGCCAGCAGGGAGTGCGCAAGATAGGTCGTATCACGCAGCATGACCCAATAGCTGCGCATGCCCGAAGTACGGCCTCGCGATGCAGGCGTGTCCTGCAGCAATGCATATGACAGGCATGAAACGATCACGGCGATGAAAGCGAATACCGTAAAGCTGCCCTTCCAGCCAAAGGATTGTTGGAGAAAAGCGCCTGCGACCGGTGACAACGAGATGAACAGCCCACTTGCGCTGGTCAGCAGGATACGCATGGCATTGCGCTGTTTTCCACTGTACAGATCCTGCACGAGCGCCTGGCCCAGCACGAAACTCCCGCAACCCAGGGCCTGCAACAAACGGAACGCCATGAACGTCTCATAGCGGGTTGAAAGTACACAACCCACTGCCCCTGCAATGGACACTCCCAACCCAGCGAGCAACAACCGCTTGCGCCCCATGCCATCCGACAATGGCCCGATCACGATTTGCGCCAGGGCGACACCAAACGCAAAGAAGCTCACCGAGTAGGCTATCTGCTTTGGCTCGACGTGAAACTCGCCTGCGAGCGCCGGGAATGACGGCAGGATCACATCCAGAGGGAATACGCCCAATAGACACAATAGAATCAGCAAGGCCGAGCGCAGAAAGCTAGTGAACGAACCCAAGGGCTGATTCACGCTACCAACCCCGCCTTCTTGTATTGCCGGAAGTAGTCACTGGAATCTCCATGGAAGCGCCGAGCCCTGATGGTAGCGAGCCCCTGAAGATGTACAACCCGAACCGGGCAGCGAAACTTCCGATAGAGTTGTAGGGCTTTTCCCTTGCCACTTATCACCGTTGAGTTCTGGTGCTATCCAGCCTTCTGCTGACTTGATAGCCGGCCCCTACCGCAGTTCATCTGTTGTGCAAACTGCTCTCAGTAGTTGAAGTCATGACCGAGCTGGCCCTGCACCCATTCAAGGAATTGTCGAACCCTGGGGGTTTCAGCATGGCCTCGCGGAAATACCAGGTGGTGGGCACTGACGGGCGTCGCCAAGTCTTCCGCAAATACCGGTACCAACTCGCCCCGGGCGATATAGTCCTGCGCCAGCAGGGAACTCTCCAAGGCCAACCCATACCCATGGCTGGCGGCCTCCAGGCTCATGTAGGAGCGATCGAAGCTCAGGGCGTAGGGGGTTTGTGGCAACGCCACGCCTTGCTGGGCGAACCATTGGGGCCATTGCACCAATGCGGCTTCCGACAGGATCAGGTTCTGCCCCAGCAGATCACCCGGCTGCTTGATAGGCGTACGCTCCAGAAGCTGTGGCGAGGCCAGCACAGTTGCACGTTCATGCCGGATGGTGCGCACTTCCAGGCTGGGCCAGTTGGGGTAGCCATGACGGATATCCAGATCGATCTGATGGCGGCCGAAGTGCAGCGACTCGTAGGAGCACGACAGGTTGATCTGGATCTGCGGATGACTGTTACGAAAATGGTCCAGGCGCGGCAGCAACCAAAGCAGGCCGAAGCTGGGCGCGGAATGAAGCCGCAAGCAATCGAAGCCCACCGAGTTGCCGGCGCGCTCGGTGGCCGTAGCCAAGCTTTGCAATATGCCTGACACCTCGCGCAGGTACTGCTCTCCGGCCGGGGTCAATGCAACACCGCGCGCTTCGCGAATGAACAATGGACGACCGATCAAGGCTTCCAGATTAGCGATCTGGTGGCTCACCGCAGAGGGCGTGAGGTTCAACTGCTCTGCGGCCCGTGCAACGTTGGCGAAGCGAGCGACTTGCTCAAAGGCCTGAATTGCTTTCAGGGAAGGGATCTGAGGCGATTTTCTGAGGATGTCCAGGCTCATGACCATTTCCTGAAAGATTCGAAGCGATGCCAAGGCTTTTACCTTCCTGTAAGCCCAAGGCACAAGTCGAGGGCTGAATTTTTTTCAGCACCGGGTGAAGGAGGCAGCGTTGCTCGGGGTGCTGTCCCGGACGAAGCTGTGCCTATCGGTTCTGCCGGAACCGCCGCTCACAACAACAACCATCTGGAGCACCTTCGATGCTGTTAACAGGAAAATTTGCCGTGATCACTGGCGCGGCCTCTGCCCGCGGTATCGGCCGCGCAACAGCCCAGGCGTTTGCCGCTCAGGGCGCCAAAGTCGCGATCCTGGACCTGGACGCCTCTGCCGCAACCGAGGCTGCCGCTTCACTCGGCGAAGGCCACCTCGGCGTGGCTGCCAACGTTGCCGATGAAGCACAAGTGCGTGATGCCATCGCTCAAGTGCTCGCGCAATTCGGCCGGATCGACGTGCTGGTAAACAACGCCGGCATCACTCAACCGGTGAAAACCCTGGAAATCACAGGGGCTGACTATGACCGGATTCTCAACGTGAACCTTCGTGGCACCTTGCTGATGTCCCAGGCGGTGATCCCAACCATGCGGGCGCAACGCGCTGGCAGCATCATCTGCATGTCTTCTGTGTCTGCCCAGCGTGGTGGCGGCATCTTCGGTGGCCCTCACTACAGCGCGGCGAAGGCTGGCGTGCTTGGATTGGGCAAGGCGATGGCCCGTGAACTGGGACCGGACAATATTCGCGTCAACTCGATCACACCAGGCCTGATTCACACTGACATCACCGGTGGTCTCATGCAGGATGAGCGCCGCCACGCCATCATCGAAGGCATCCCGCTGGGCCGCCTGGGTGAGGCGCGCGATGTCGCCAATGCGGCTTTGTTCCTGGCCAGTGACCTGTCCAGCTACCTGACGGGCATTACCCTGGATGTCAACGGCGGGATGCTGATCCACTGAGCACCCGGTGCATCGTGACCTGCACCCGAGCCCGGCGCAGGCCACGCGTTCGATAACAACAAGAGATCAGAACGAATGACCACATTAGCGCTCGATGCGGTATCCGCCGCGCGCAGCAGTGCCTACCGTAAAACGGCCTGGCGACTGATGCCTTTTCTCATGCTCTGCTACCTGTGCGCCTATCTGGACAGGGTCAATGTCGGCTTTGCGAAGCTGCAGATGATGGACGACCTGGCCCTTTCCGAAGCGGTCTACGGACTGGGCGCCGGCATGTTCTTCATTGGCTATTTTCTCTGCGAGGTGCCCAGCAACATCATTCTGCACAAAGTGGGCGCTCGACGCTGGATCGCTCGCATCATGATCACCTGGGGCATCATCTCGGCGATGTTCGCCCTGGTGGAGACAGCCTGGCAATTCTATACCCTGCGGTTTTTGCTGGGGATCGCCGAAGCAGGCCTGGCACCAGGGCTTCTGCTGTACCTGACCTATTGGTTCCCGTCTTACCGCCGGGCAAAGATGACCGCGCTGTGGTTCATCGCGATTCCGCTCTCGGGCATGGTCGGTGGCCCCTTGTCGGGTTGGATCATGGAGCGCTTTGCCGGCGTTCACGGCTGGGCGGGCTGGCAGTGGATGTTCCTGCTCGAAGCCATCCCAACGGTACTGGTGGGCGTTCTGGTGCTGAGCTACCTGAAGGATGGCGTCGATCAGGCTCACTGGTTGAGCGACGAAGAAAAAGCCTTGGTGCGCAAGGAACTGGCTGAAGACGAGCAACACAAGGTAAACCACGGCTCGGTGGCCGACTTCATCCGCGACCGTCGGCTCTGGTTGCTGGCGGGCATCTACTTCTGCGTAGTGATGGGCCAGTACGCAATCACGTTCTGGCTACCCACACTGGTACGTAATGCCGGCGTCAGCGAACCTTTGCACATCGGCCTGCTGACCAGCCTGCCGTACCTGTGTGCCATCGTCGCGATGCTGTGGGCCGGGCGCAGCGGCGACCGTCACCGTGAACGCCGCTGGCATCTGGCGATCCCCATGCTGATCGGCGCACTGGGCCTGAGCCTCGCCGCAGCACTGGGCAGCAGCCTGACGCTTTCGATCCTCAGCCTGTGCCTCGCAGCGGCTGGAGTGCTATCCGCCTCTTCACTGTTCTGGATGCTGCCCACCACGCTGCTGGGAGGTGTATCGGCGGCGGCAGGCATCGCTGCGGTGAACAGTTTCGCCAACCTTGCCGGCTTCTGCTCGCCGTACCTGATCGGCTGGGTCACTACCACCTTGGGCAGCAATGCCATCGGCATGTATCTCATCACGGCCGTACTCATGTTTGGCGCCTTCCTGGTGTCACGAGTACCGGCTCATCTGGTCAATCGTTGATTCGATAAAGGAGTCACTTCAATGACTGCTGTGCCTACCTACACCGAGGCGCTGCCGCTGGCTGTGCGCGCTCGCAATATCCGCCGCCATGCATTGCGCATGGGGCAAGTCCAGGGCCAGGGCTACGTCGGCCAGGCGCTGGGCGCCGCCGACCTGCTGGCGGTCGCGTATTTCCATGCGCTGCGCCTCGACCCCGGCAACCCCGAATGGGAGCAGCGCGACCGTTTCTACCTGTCCATCGGGCACTACGCGATTGCCCTCTATGCCGCACTGATCGAGGCCAGCGTAATCCCAGAGGATGAGCTTGAAACCTACGGTAGCGACGATAGCCGCTTGCCCATGTCTGGTATGGCTGCCTATACCCCAGGCATGGAGATCACCGGTGGCTCGCTCGGCCACGGCTTGGGCATCGCCGTCGGCGCTTGCCTCGGGCTCAAACGCAAGGGTTCGGACAGCTGGGTCTACAACCTGCTGTCCGATGGCGAGCTCAACGAGGGCTCGACCTGGGAGGCCGCCATGTCGGCCAGCCATTGGCGCCTGGACAACCTGATCGCCATCATCGATGTGAACAACCAGCAGGCGGATGGCCATTCCAGCGAGGTACTGGCCTTCGAGCCAATCGTCGACCGTTGGCAAGCCTTTGGCTGGTTCGTTCAACGCGTGGACGGCAATGACCTGGATGCGCTGGTCGGCGCCTTCGACCAGGCCCGCGCCCACACCGGGGCGCAACCGCGCGTGATCATCTGCGATACCCGCATGGGCAAAGGCGTGCCTTTCCTGGAAAACCGCGACAAGACGCACTTCATTCGCGTCGATGAAAACGAATGGGACCTCGCCCTCAAGGCGCTGGACGCCGGGAGCCAAGCATGAGCACTGTGAACTCACCCAAGAAACGCCTGACCACCTCGGCCATGATCGCTTCGATTGCCGCCGACGGCCAGCCGACCCGCCCTGCCCCGTTTGGCCATGCCTTGGCAAGCCTTGCCGAGCAACGTCAGGATATAGTTGGGCTAAGTGCCGACCTGTCCAAGTACACCGACCTGCACATCTTCGCCAAAGCCCACCCCGAGCGCTTCTATCAAATGGGCATGGCCGAACAATTGCTGATGAGCGCCGCTGCTGGCATGGCACGGGAAGGCATGACACCCTTTGCCACCACCTATGCGGTATTCGCTTCCCGTCGGGCCTATGACTTCATCTGCATGGCAATCGCAGAAGAGAACCTCAACGTCAAGATCGTCTGCGGGCTGCCTGGCCTGACCACCGGTTATGGTCCTAGCCACCAGGCCACGGATGACCTGGCCATCTTCCGGGCGATGCCCAACCTGATGATCGTCGACCCCTGCGATGCGCTTGAGATCGAACAGGCTGTGCCAGCGATCGCTGCCCATCAAGGGCCGGTCTACATGAGGCTGCTGCGCGGCAACGTACCCTTGGTGCTCGATCGCTACGATTACCAGTTCCAGCTGGGCAAGGCACAGGTGCTGCGCGGTGGCCGGGATGTGTTGTTGATTGCCAGCGGCCTCATGACCATGCGTGCGCTGGAGGCTGCCGAGCAGTTGCAAAAGGACGGTGTGGATGTATCGGTGCTGCATGTACCCACCATCAAACCGCTCGATGAGCAGACCATCCTCGCCGAGGCACGCAAGCCTGGTCGCCTGGTGGTCACTGCGGAAAACCACTCGATCATAGGGGGCCTGGGAGAGGCAGTTGCGGGCGTGCTGTTGCGCAATGGGGTCACTCCAACCTTCCGCCAGATCGCGCTACCGGATGCATTTCTCGATGCGGGTGCACTTCCGACCTTGCATGACCGTTACGGGATCTCCACTGACGCTGTGTCCAGGCAAATCAAGGCGTGGCTTTAACCGCAGTTATGGGTAGCATTTTCTGAAGCAACGAAGATAGCGTTAACGGGGCTGCTACGCAGCCCGTCGCCGGCAAGCCAGCTCCCACAGGTACTGCGCAGAACTCAGGAGTTGCGCGATCTCTGTGGGAGCTGGCTTGCCGGCGATGGGCCGCAAAGCGGCCCCCAATTACTTAGCTGACAGGTATTAGCCTTCCAGCCCTTTCTTCAGCGCCGCCAGGCCATCTTCATAGATGCCAGCGAACAACGCAGTTGCCTCAGCATCGCTGACACCCACCGGCACGAACGAACCGGACCATTCCACACGAGACCCGCTACCTTCAGCCACCACGCGCAGGGTCGACTGGTAGTCACGCACCGGCGCCGGCCCCGTGAGGATGGTGTAGCTGTAGCTGCGGCCGGCTTCGTTGAAGTCCAGCAGGCGCTCGATGATGGTGTCGCCAGCCACGCTCTTCAGGGTGCGGACGCGGCCGCCTTCGCTCAGGGCGCTTTCGGGAATGAACGGCAGCCAGTCGGGCAGCGCGTCGAAACCGCCAATCAGTTGCCAAACGCGGTTGGCATCAGTTGCCAGGGTGATGGAAGCTTGTGCAGTTGCCATGATGATTCTCCCGGGGCGTGGCCCCATTGATTCGGGTAGGCAGGGCCGCGCAGCGGCCCTTAAAGATCGGTTTAAACAGCAGGTACCGGGGCCTGGGCGTTGATCAGCCCTTGCTGGCGCAGGTCGTTCCAGAAGGCCATCGGGATCACCTTGCTCAGGGCGGCGAGGTCTTCGTTGGCGTGTGCCGGACGGGTGGAGCCCGGGATCACCGAGACCACGGCCGGGTGGGCCAGGGCGAACTGCAGGGCAGCCGCCTTCACATCCACACGATGGGCACGGGCCACGGCGCGGATGCGCTCGAGCTTGGCCAGCACGGTCGCGTTGGCCTTCTGGTATTCGAAGTGCTCGCCGCCGGCGGTGACACCCGAGCTGTACGGGCCACCCACGACGATGCCTACACCCTGCTCCACCGCTTGCGGCATGACGCGTTGCAGTGCGCGGTCATGGTCCAGCAGCGAGTAGCGGCCGGCGAGCAGGAAGCCATCCGGACGGGCTTCTTCCAGGTCGAGGGTCAGCTCGATCGGCTCGACGCGGTTCACACCCAGGCCCCAGGCCTTGATCACGCCCTCTTCACGCAGACGGGTCAGTACGCGGAAGGCACCGGTACGGGCGGTTTCGAACTGGCTGAGCCATTCGTCACCGTAGAAGTCCTGGGCGATGTCGTGGATCCAGACGATGTCCAGGCGATCGGTCTTCAGACGACGCAGGCTATCCTCGATGGAACGCAGGGTGGCATCGGCGCTGTAGTCGTTGACGATGCGGTTGCGGTTGCCGTGTTCGAACAGGCCGCTTTTTTCGCCCAGTTCACGGGCTGCCGGGTCTTCCAGTTCGTCGAGGATGATGCGGCCGACCTTGGTGCTGAGCACGTACTCGTCACGCGGGCGGCCGACCAGGGCGTTGCCCAGGCGAGATTCGGACAGGCCGGCGCCGTAGAACGGGGCGGTATCGTAGTAGCGCACGCCGTTGGCCCAGGCGGCGTCGATGGTGGCCTGGACTTCGGCCTCGGGAACATTGCGGAACATGTTGCCCAGCGGTGCGGCACCGTGGCCCAGTGGATTGGCGATAAGGGATTTGAGGTTCATGTGCGTTTTCCTGATGGGGGAGTCGGTTGTGAACTCCAGTGGCTGCAATCCTATGCCCCACCCACCAAGACCGTCCAAGTCATATTTCGAACGACTTGAGACCTTTTATGCAACACCCAACAACCCCCGGAATGGACTGATGCATGCCCCGCCCAATGACTAGTCCGCCAAACGCCGGAACACCAAACCGGAAATTCCACACATGACAGCGCACAGCAACATCACCGTGGCGATATCTGCCACCGAGGTTTCGCTACGCCCATCCATCTCGGCCAGCATCCCCAACAGCCCCCCTGCCAGGCTCACCGACATGGCCATGGTCAACTGCACGGACATCGCCGACAACGAACTGGCCGCCGCCGAACGCTCACCGGGCACGTCCTGATAACTGGCAGCCCCCAACGTCGAGAACTGCAGTGAACGCACCAGGCCTGCGGCGAACAGCACCGCAGCCATCAGCCACACAGCGGTATCACGATCGAAACTGGCGCACAGGGCAATCCCCACACCACTGAGCACGGCATTGCAACTGAGCACCCGTCGATAGCCGTAGCGCCGTACCAATGGCACTGCCAGCAGCTTCATCAGCAGTGCGCCGACGCCACCACTGACCACCAGCCCCCCCGCCGCCAACGGGCTCAAGCCCAGGCAGTTCTGCAGCAACAGCACGATCAGGAACGGCTGGGCTGCCGAACCCAGGCGGAACAGCCCGCCACCCGCCTGGGCCACGCCAAAGCTGCGCAGGCGCAGCAGCGACAGGTCCACCAGCGGACTGGGGTGTCGCCGCGCGTGCAGCAGATACCCCAACGCACAGGCTGCTCCACCGGCCACCAGCACCATGGCCCAGGCCTGCGGCAACTGCCCCAGCCCCAGCGCTTCAAGGCCGAACACCAGCATGGCCAGGGCCCCGCCGCTGAGCAGCAAGCCACGCACGTCCAACGGTGGCACCGGCCGTGCCGGATAGTCCGGCACATGGCGCAGGATCAGCCAGCAACCGAGCAGGCAGATTGGCAGGTTGATCAGGAAGATCCAGTGCCACGACAGCACCGTCACCAGCAAGCCGCCGAGCAACGGCCCCACCAGCGGCCCCACCAGCGCCGGCAGGGCCAGCCACGACATGGCCTGCAGCAGCTGCTCGCGGCTCGACCAACGCAGGATGATCACCTGCCCCACCGGTGTCATCAATGCCCCGGCCGCCCCCTGCAGCATGCGCCCCAGGCACAGTTGCCAGAGCGTATCGGCCAGGGCGCAGGCCAGCGAAGCGCAGGTAAACAAGCCCATCGCCGACAACATGACCTGGCGCGGGCGAAAGCGCTCGGCGGCCCAACCGCTGACCGGCACGCACAGGGCCAGGGCAAGCATGTACAGCGACACCACCAGATTCATGCGCAGCCCCGGCTCGCCGAAATCGGCGGCCATCTGCGGCAGGGCGGTCATCACCGCTGTGCTGTCGAGCAGCTCCATGAACAAGGCGGCACCGATGATCACCGGGACTTTGGGGCTTTGCACATGGCCGGCCAGCAAGGCCGGCTGCGCAGTCAAAACAGCCCCGAAACTGGTGGGCGAGTGCCCTTGAGCTGCCAGGCACCAACCACCGCCGCCTTCCATTGGCGCGGGTTATGATTGGCCACGGTGCGAGCGTTGCGCCAGTGGCGGTCGAGGTTGTGCTGGCGGCCGGTGGTGGAGGCACCGCCAACGTCGAACAGCGTTTGCGCAGCCTTGAGCGCCAGCTCGGCGACCAGGTACTGGGTCTGCGCCACCTCGATCGCAGCTTGCTCCACGGCGGCTTCATCCAGTTGCGTGGCCCAGGCCTTGTCGATGGTTGCAGCAGCCTTGAGGACCATGGCTTGCGCGCCATATGCGCGGGCGGCGATATCGCCTACCGACAGCTCCACATAGGGGTCGTCCACCGAGCGGCTGGCCGTGCTGTGCTTGATCGGGCGGGCATGCTCGCGGGCGAAGCGGGTGGCGTCGTCCAGCGCATTGCGGGCGATACCGGCCAACACGGTGGCAAGGAACAGCTGCAGGAACGGCGTGACGATGGTGCGCTTGCCCTCCTCCACGGTACGCGTGCGGATATCGCTGGCCTCGACGCGCACATTGCGCAAGTGGGTGGTGCCGCTGGCGGTCAGGCGCTGGCCCATGGCGTCAAAGTCATCGACCAGCTCCAGGCCCTCGCGGTCGCGCGGCAGGATGAACGAAACCGGCTGCTCGTCCTCGTCCAGGGCAACAGCGCTGACGTAATCGGCGAACAGCGCACCCGTGCTGTAGAACTTGCTGCCATTGGCGCGAAAATGCTCGCCCTCGCGCACCAGGCGCGCGGCGATGGCGCCGTTGGCACCGCCCAGTTCCCAGCCGGCATTGCCGATTACCGCACCCTGCAGATAGCGCGCAAACCAACGCTCGCGCTCCTGCTCGGCGCCTTCGGCCTGTGAAGCCAGCAGGCCTTCGACAAAGGCAAAACCCGGGCGCAGGGCCTGGGCCACGTTGGAGTCGACCGAGGCGATTTGCAGCAGCAGTTCGATCACATCGCTGACCGTGCCGCCGGGGCCGCCGTACTGACCGGGGATACGCGCGGTGTACAGCCCGGCTGCCGCAAGCTGGGCAATGGCCTCATGGGGCAACAGGCGTTCGCGTTCGCGCTGCGCGGCGCCTGCGCCGATGGCGGGCAGCAGGGCCGCGATGCGGGTTTTCAGCTCCGCGACGCTGGTGGCCGGAGCCTGGGTCGGGAAACGTTGAAATGTGGTCATGGTTCAGTCCTTTAAGTACATCTTTCGTTTAGGCGACCCGAGCCCTGTGGGAGCAGCGCTCTTGCCAATTTCCTGAAGCTGGCGCTATCCCCTGTGGGAGCCGCGCTTGCCGGCGATAGGCCGCGAAGCGGCCCCGGCGATTCATGCAACAGCCTTGAAATCGTGGGGCCGCTTCGCGGCCCATCGCCGGCAAGCGCGGCTCCCACAGGGGTCGGTGCAGGGCTTGGCGTCTCAGTTCAAATGGCGATCTTCCACAGGCGGGTTTCGTCGAACAGGTCGAAGGCTTCGTGTTCCAGGTCCAGCGGCGGCACCACCAGTTCGGCGCCGCTGCCGGGCAGGCGCGGCACCGCGCCGAGCAAGCGCTGGGTGTATTCGTGGGCCGGGTTATCGAACAACTGCTCGACCGGTGCCTGCTCCACCACCTGACCGTGGCGCATCACCAGCACGTCGTCGCTGACATGGCGGATCACCCCCAGGTCGTGGGAGATGAACAGGTAGGCCAGGCCCAGTTCGTCCTGCAGGTCGGCCAGCAGGTCGAGCACCTGGGCCTGCACCGACACGTCCAGGGCCGACACCGGCTCGTCGCAGATGATCACCTTGGGTTCGCTGGCGATCGCCCGGGCAATTGCCACCCGCTGGCGCTGGCCGCCCGACAGTTGCAACGGCCTGCGCTGGCCGAGATCTGCCGGCAAGCGCACCTGGTTGAGCAGCACAGCGATACGTGCGGGCCTGGCTGGTGCCTCGATACCGGCTACCTGCAAGGCGTCATCAAGAATCTGCGCCACGCTCCAGCGCGGGTCGAACGAGCCCAGCGGGTCCTGGTAGATCACGCTGATGTCGCGCCGCAACGGCCTGCGCACTGCCTCGCTCACGGCGTTGGCCGGGCGGTTCCAGGGTCGCCCGCGATAAAGCACTTCGCCCTCATCGGGCTGCAGCAGACCGAGGGCAATGCGTGCCACGGTGGTCTTGCCCGAGCCGGACTCGCCGACAATGCCCAGGGTGCGCCCGGCACGCAGGGTGAAGTCGACGCCCTGCACCACCTGCCGCACCAGCCCGTCCGGGCCGAGGTAGCGCTTGCCCAGGCCACGGCCTTCGAGCAAAACGTCGCTGTGCGAGCGTGCCCGCGGCTCACTGCGCACGCCAACCCGCTCGGGTGACAGCCGGCTGCCGCGCGGGTGCTCGGCCGGTACTGCCGCCAGCAAGGCCTGGGTGTAGGCGTGACGCGGCTGGCGCAGCACCTGCTGCATCGGCCCCTGCTCCACCACTTCGCCATGGCGCAGCACCACCACCTCATCGGCCAGTTGGGCGACCACTGCCAGGTCGTGGCTGATGATCAGCAGCGAGGCGCCACGGGCCTTGATCTGCTGGAACACTTCGAGAATCTGCGCCTGCACGGTGGCGTCCAGCGCGGTGGTCGGCTCGTCGGCGATCACCAGCGCGGGGTCCATGGCCAGGGCACTGGCAATCAGTGCACGCTGGCGCAGGCCACCGGACAACTGCCCGGGCCGCTGGCGAGCACGCAGTTCGACATCCGGCACGCCTACCCGCTCGAGCAGCTCATGCACGCGCGCAGTACGGGTATGGCGGTCACCGTATCCGTGGGTCTGCAGCACTTCGAGAATTTCCTTGCCCACCGGCCGCAGTGGGTCCAGCGACACCAGCGCATCCTGCAGCACGAAGCCGATATCCTTGCCACGCACGGCGCGCCACTGGCGCTCGCTGAGGTCGAGCAGGTCGTGGCCGCCGAAACTCAAGCGACGGGCACTCACCTGCGCTCGCCCTCCGGCCAGCCCGACCAGGCAGCGGGCACTGACGCTCTTGCCCGAGCCAGACGCACCGACCAAGGCCAGGCAACGGCCAGGCGGCAAGGTGAAGGACAGATCACGGACCACGCTGGCGCCATCAAAGGCCACGTTCAGCCCTTCGACGATCAAGGTCTTGTCGCTCATGGCAGGCGCCCCTCCAGGCGTTGTTGGATGTAGCGGCCCGTCACGGTGGTCGCCAGGGTGGTGAGGACGATGAACAGGCCAGGGAAGAAGGTGAGCCACCAGGCATTGGCGATGAAGTCACGCCCCATGGACAACATGGTCCCCCACTCCGGCGCCGGCGGCCGCGCGCCCAGGCCGAGGAAGCTCAGCGCCGAGGCCCAGACGATGGCCTGGCCAACGCCCATGGTCAGCGTCACCACCAATGGCCGCATGGCGTTGGGCAGCAATTGGCGCAGCACGATGCGCGAAGTCGGGTGCCCCAACGCCCGCGCCGCTTCGATGTAGCCAGCGTTGCGTACCGCCAGCACCTGGCCACGGACCATGCGCGCGTACCCCGGCGCACCGCCCAGCCCGGTGGCGACGATCAACGGGCCGACACCGCTGCCGAACACCGCCACGAACAGCAGCGCCAGCACCAGGCTGGGGAAGGCGAACAGCACTTCCAGCAACCAGCCCACCGCACGGTCCACGCGTGCGCCGCCAAGGCCACCGAGCAGGCCGAGGGCGATGGCGATGGCCATGGAAATGGCCGTAGCCGCCAGGCCGATCAGCAGGCTCTGGCGGGC
Source organism: Pseudomonas sp. B13(2017) (assembly GCF_002113245.1). Classification (NCBI taxonomy): domain Bacteria; kingdom Pseudomonadati; phylum Pseudomonadota; class Gammaproteobacteria; order Pseudomonadales; family Pseudomonadaceae; genus Pseudomonas; species Pseudomonas sp. B13(2017). The sequence goes on along the minus strand of NZ_NEJX01000009.1, from coordinate 102,960 downwards.
GCCGTGGATGATCCGCGCGAAGATGTCGCGGCCCGACTGGTCGGTGCCCAGCCAGTGCGCCCAGCTGGGTGGCTGGAAAGCCTCTCGCGGCACGATGGCCAGTGGATCGATGCGGGTGAACAGCCCCGGCGCCAACGCGGCCAGAAGCAATGCGAACAGAAACAGGATCGCCAGGCTTGCGCCCAACGGCGGCAGTTTCACTTGGCGCTGCCGGCGCAATGGCGCGAGCACTTGGCCATGGGTCAGGTCTGTCATGCTGCAGCCTCCTGCTGCCGAGGGTCGATCCACTGGTACAGCAGGTCGACCAGAATGTTCGCCAGTACATAGCCGGCCGCCACTACCAGGCTGATGCCGATCACCAGCGGCAGGTCCTGGGCCTGCACCGCCTGGTACAGCTGGCGGCCCACCCCCTTGCGGGAAAAGATCACCTCGCACACCACCGCCCCACTGATCAGCGCGCCGATGGCCCAGCCCGACAGCGACACACCTGGCAGCAAGGCATGGCGCAAGGCGTGCCGAAAGCGCACGGCAAGGTCACTGAGGCCACGTGTGCGGGCGGTGAGCACGAAGGGTTGATCGAGGGTCAGTTCCAGCGACTCCCGGGTGACCTGGGCAATGAAACCGGCCAACGGAATCGCCAGGGAAAACGCCGGAAGTATCAGGCTGGCAAAGCTGTCGCTACCGGCCGGCGGGAACCAGCGCAGGCCGAAGGCGAATACCGCCAGCAGCACCACGCCGAGCCAGAAGTGCGGCAGCGCCGCGCTGAGGGTTTCCGCCAGCGAGGCGATGCCGCCGACCAGCCTGCCGCGCCCGGCGGTGACCACTGTCAGCAGCAGCACCAGCAGCCAGGCCAGCAGCAGGGCGGCGATGGTCAGTTCCAAGGTCGCCCCGCCCTGCTCGGCCAGCACACGGGTAACCGGCAGGTGCTGCGAGTAGGACACCCCCAAGTCACCTTGCAGCAGGCGCCCGAGGTAGAGCACGTACTGCACGGCCAACGGCTTGTCGAGGCCGTACTCCACGCGCGCGGCTTCAATCGCTTCCGGCGTCGGGTTGCCACTGGGGCTACCGAGAATCGCCAGCACCGGGTCACCCGGCATCAGCCGCAGTGCGAAGAAGGTCAGGGTCGCCACCGCCCACAGCACCAGCACGCCACCGGCCAGGCGGATGGCGGCGCGCCGGCCCAGGGCGGCAAGGCGTTCGCGACGCGGGTCGGTCACCGCGAGTGTCGTCGTAGTCATTTGTTCACCCATGCGTCATAGAGGTAGGTCACCGCCAGCGAAGGTTCCAGTCGCACGCCATGGGCGGTCTTGTAGATACCCAGGCGCGTGCTTTGTGGGTACGTGGTGAGTTGCAGGTACTGCGCGGCGGCCTGTTGCTGTGCCTGGAAGTAGCGCTGGCGGCGCAGGTCCGCATCCTGGGTGGCCAGGGCACTGTCGAGCAGTGCGTCGTAGCCCGGGTCGGCGTAGCCGGAGGAGTTCTGGTGATAGCCGCCAACCCCGGCTGGCTGCACGAACGCGGTGGTGAAGATGATGCGCAGCACGTCAGGGGTGTTGGTGTTCCAGTAGCCGGTGCGGATGTCATAGTCCCAGGCGGCCTGGCGGGCGGTGACCTGGGCATCGCTCATCTGGTCCAGCACCAGTTCCAGGCCGGCCTGCCGGGTAGTGGCCTGTACCTGCTCCCACAGGGTCAGTTCCGACGGCGGCGTGCGCGCACCGATCAGCACGACGGCGCGCAGCCGCTGGCCGTTCCTGGTGCGGTAGCCTTCGCTGTCGCGGCCGGTCCAGCCAGCCTCGTCGAGCAGCCTGGCGGCGCGGGCCGGGTCGTAGTCCTGGCTGCGCTCGAAGTCACCGCTGTAGAACGGCGTGGCCAAGCTCAGCGGGCCACCGGCGCGGGGGAACTCGCCGAAGTACACACTCTTCAGTGCACCCTCGACATCGGCGCTGCGAACGAAGGCCTCGCGTACACGGATGTCGTCGAACGGTGCGCGGCGCAGGTTGAAGGTGCCATTGGTGGGGTTGCCCGGGCGCTGGGCGATGATCAGTTCCAGGTCCGGGTTGCGCCGTGCTGCTTCGTGCGACTCTGGTGGCAATGCTTCGATCACATCGACCTCACCGGCCTGCAGCGAGGCGAAGCGCACCGACGGTTCCTGGATGAACTTCCAGACGATGCGTTCCAGGTACGCCGGGCCTTGGTGGCGTGCGGTAGGCGGCGCCCAGTTGTAGGCCGGGTTGCGCACCAGTTCCACCTGGTTCTGCCGGTCCCAGCGCACCACCTTGAACGGCCCGCTGCCGACCGGGCTTTCGCAGTTCTGGTCACGGCTGCGTTGCAATGCGGTGGGCGACTGGATGCCGAGAAAGCCCTGGGCCAACACTTCGAGGAAAGCCGCATAGGGCGTCGCCAGAGTGACTTCGGCCGTGTAGGTGTCGAGCACCTTGGTGCCGCGGTACTGGCGGATGTAGCCACCGGCGGTACTGGATTGGGTCTTGGGGTTGGCCATGTGGTCGAGGTTGGCCTTGACCGCTTCGGCATTGAACGGTGTGCCGTCGGTAAATTGCACGTCGCGGCGCAGGTGGAAGGTGTAGCGCAGGCCATCTGGCGAAACCTCCCAGCTTGTCGCCAGCCAGGGGCCGATCTGGCCGTTGCTGTCCATCGACACCAGCGAATCGAGGTACTGCTGGGCAATGAAAACCTGCGGCATGTCGCCGGCCACATGCGGGTCCAGGCAGGTGGGCTCGCGGTCGGTGGCATAGACCAAGGTGCCGCCCTGCTGCGGCTGGGTACTTTGCGCCGTGTGCTGCTCGTTCGGCTTGCAGCCGAGCAAGGCCAGTACGGTGCAGAGCGGAATCAGGGGGAGGATGGGTGTGTTCAAGGGCGCTCCTGCGGTGACTGGGCTTCGATAGGCCTGTTGCAGGAGTTGTGCCGGGTTCAATGTATTGATTTTATTGGGGTTTGACGGGCGTTAGATGCTGGCGCGGGGGCAAAGTGTCTGCTGTGTGTTGGTGGAGCGACAGTGATACGCCCTTAAGCCCTCACGGAACTGCATGCACTCATTCATTGGCTGGGACTTTGCGAGAGCAACTGTCTTGTTCAAAAATCCAAAAGTTTGCGCAGTTTTTGTGGGAGCGGGCGAGCCCGCGAACACCGGCAAAGCCGGTGCCATCCAATGCGTCGACTGTTTCGCGGGCTCGCCCGCTCCCACAGGTGCGCGAATGGCTTGCGAGCTCAGTTCTCTGCGCCTGCATCAAGGCTGGCACAGGTTTACACGGCAATCCGCGCAAACCAGCTTGGCTGCGCCGCCGGAAGATGAGGTACGGCGTCGAGCAAGGCGCGGGTATAGGCCTGACGCGGCTGGCCGAGCACCTGGGCTGCCGCCCCTTGTTCCACCACCCTTCCCCCTTGCATCACCAACACGTGGTCACTGACCTGCTCCACCACCCCAAGGTCGTGGGAGATGAACAGGCAAGCCAGGTTCAGCTCCGCCTTGAGTTCGGCCAGCAATGCCAGGATTCGAGCCTGCACCGACACATCCAGCGCCGATACCGGTTCGTCCAGCACCAGCACCCTTGGCTTCATGGCCAGCGCCCGGGCAATCGCGATGCGCTGCCGCTGCCCGCCCGACAACTCCAGCGGGCGGCGGTCGAGCAACCCCACCGGCAACTGCACCCGCTCCAGCAACGCCGCCGCCTCGGTGCGCTGCAACGCACGCGGTACACCCGCATGCGCCAGCGCCTCGGCCAATACCCGCAGCACAGTGTAGCGTGGGTCGAACGAGGCCTGCGGGTCCTGGAACACCACCTGGATCCCCTGCCGTGCCTGGCGCTGCTGCGCGGCAGACAACGCAAGCCAATCCTGCCCGGCCAGTTGCAGGCTGCCTTGCTCCGGCCGCTCCAGCCCCAGCAGGATGCGTCCCAGCGTGCTCTTGCCGGAACCGGACTCGCCCACCACGCCAAGGGTTTGCCCGGCGCGCAACTGCAGCGACACATCGTCCAGCACCTGACGCAGCCGGCCGTCCGGCCCGACAAAGGCCTTGCTCAGGCCACGCGCCTCCAGCACCACGGGTTGTTCGTCCACGCCATTCTCCACCAGCGCCAGGGCCGGCGCCGCCGGACGTTTGAAATGTACCGCCCGAGCCGCACTCAGCAGGCGCTGGGTGTAGGGGTCCTGCGGGTCCTGCAGGATCTGTTCGACACTGCCCTGCTCCACCACCACCCCATGGCGCATCACCGCCACCCAGTCGGCCAGGCGCGCGACCACGGCCAGGTCATGGCTGACCATCAACAGGCTGTTGTCGCGCTCGCGCAGGTGTTCCAGCAGGTCGAGAATCTGCGCCTGCACCGTGGCGTCCAGCGCGGTGGTGGGCTCGTCAGCGATCAACAGGCGTGGCTGACAGGCAATGGCCGAGGCGATCAGGGCGCGCTGCCTGAGGCCTCCGGAGAGCTGCCACGGGTATTGCCGGGCACGGACTTCGGGTTCGGGCACCCCGACCTGGCGCAACAGCTCAAGTACCCGCAGACGGCGCTGCTCCGCGGCCAGGTCGGTGTGCAACAGCAATGGCTCTTCGATCTCTGCACCCACGCGTCGCAGTGGGTCGAGCGAACCCAACGCATCCTGCATGACAAAGCCGATGTGCTCGCCACGCAAGCGCTGCCACGCGCGCTCATCGAACTGGCGCAGGTCCTGCCCGGCAAAGGCCAGGCGCTGCGCCTGCACATGGGCACCGGCCCCGGTCAGGCCGACCAGGGTACGCGCCGTGACGCTCTTGCCCGAGCCCGATTCGCCCACCAGTGCCAGGCACTGCCCTGCGCGCAACTGCAGGTCGACGCCGTGCACCACTGGCACACCATTGAAGCTCACGTGCAGGCCGCGGATGTCCACCAGCGGTGCCTGGTTCTTCTCGAAGATGTTCATGCGCGTCTGCCCTCGCTACGGCGCAGCCAGTCTCGGCCGATTACGGTGATGGAAATGACGGTCAGGGTGATCGCCAGCGCAGGCCAGGCCATCAGCCAGGGCGTGTTGGCCATGAAGTTGCGCGCCACTGCCATCATCGCGCCCCACTCCGGCGCGGGAGGTGGTGCGCCGAAGCCGAGGAAGCTCAGCGCAGCGGCGGCGGTGATGGCGCCACCCAGGCCGATGCAGGCCAGGATCAGCACGGGTTGGACTGCGTTGGGTAGCACATGCCAGAACACCACAGCCAAGGGCCTGCGGCCCAGCGTGACGGCTGCTTCGACGAAGCCGGCACGCCGGATGGTCAGGGTCTGGGCGCGTACCAGGCGCGCATAGCGCGGCACCGAGGCGATGCCGACGGCAAGGATCAGGTTGCTGGTGCCTTGGCCGAACAGGGTGATGATGACCAGCGCCAGTAGCAGGTCCGGGAAGGCCAGCAGCACATCGACAGCGCGCATCAGCAGGTTGTCCAGCCAGGCTGGAGCCAGGCCGGCGAGCAAGCCGAGCAGCGTGCCCAGGCCAAGCCCGACCAGGGTGGCGGCCAGGCCGATGAAGAGCGATGGGCGGGCGCCATGGATCAGGCGGCTGAGGACGTCGCGGCCGTTCTCGTCGCTGCCCAGCCAGAAGGCGGGGCTTGGCGGGTGGTAAGCCAGGCGGGCGTCGGCGGCCAACGGGTCGGTTGGCGAGAGCCAGTTGGGGAAGGTTACTGCCAGCAGTATCAGGCCCAATGTGATCCAGGCCAGCGCCAGGCCAGGGCGAACCTGCCAGCTGCTGGTCACTGTGTTTGGTATGGTTACGATCGCGTTCATGTCTGTCCTTCTTGTGTCGCCTGTACTGGCCTCTTCGCGGGTAAACCCGCTCCCACAGGATCACCGCAAAGGCTGAATCCGTGCGGTCCCTGTGGGAGCGGCTTCAGCCGCGAACAAGGGCGAAGCCCTTGCCATGTGGGCTACGGCGCCGGGTTGGGAATACGGCGGTGCACGGCCTGGATCTCGGCCAGTACTTCATCGCTCAGTTGCACATCCAGTGCACTCAGGTTTTCCTGCAGCTGCAGCAAAGTGGTCTGCCCGGTAATGGCACTGGCCACGAACGGCTGGCGTATGACGAAAGCCAGAGCCAGTTGCGCCGGTGTCAGCCCATGCTCGCGCGCAATCCGCACGTAGCTGGCAATCGCGTCGTTTGCCTCCTCGCTGCCGTAGCGATTGAACGTGCGATACACCGACGACAATCGCGAACCCTCCGGCCTTGCCCCGTTCAGGTACTTGCCGGTCAACGCCCCGAACGCCAGCGGCGAATAGGCCAACAGGCTGATCCCTTCGCGATGGCTGAACTCCGACAGGCCGTTCTCGTACAAGCGATTGAGCAGGCTGTACGGGTTTTGGATGCTGGCAATGCGCGCCAGGCCCTTGTCCTCGCTGTGCCGCAGAAACTGCGCCACACCCCAAGGTGTTTCGTTGGAGACACCGATATGGCGCACCTTGCCGGCCTTTACCTGTTCGTCCAGCACTGCAAGGGTTTCTTCGATAGCTGCCGTCTGCGGATGGTCGTCGACGTAGGGGTATTCACGGATGCCGAAGAAGTTGCTGGTGCGGTCGGGCCAGTGCAGTTGGTAGAGGTCCAGGTAGTCGGTGTGCAGGCGGCGCAGGCTGCCCTCAAGGGCCGCGACGATGTTCTTGCGGTCGTGGTGCGACAGGCCATCGCGAATGTGCACCTGGCCGCCTGGGTCACGGGCCGGGCCGGCGATCTTGCTGGCCAACAGGACCTTGTCGCGGTTGCCGCGGGCCGCCAGCCAGGTGCCGATGTAGCGCTCGGTGGTGGTCCAGGTTTCAGCGCGGGTGGGCGTGGGGTACATCTCGGCGGTGTCGATGAAGTTGATGCCTGCAGCAAGGGCAGCGTCCAGTTGCTGGTGAGCATCCTGTTCGCTGTTCTGGTGCCCCCAGGTCATGGTGCCGAGGCTGAGCAGGCTGACTTGCAGGTTGGTGTGGCCGAGTGGGCGGTAGCGCATGGGTGCATCCTTTTGAATGTGTGTCGGGTTTCAAATCCTGGGGCTGCCTTGCAGCCCATCGCCGGCAAGCCAGCTCCCACAGGATCACCACAGGTTTCAGGTTTGCCCGGCACCTGTGGGAGCTGGCTTGCCGGCGATTGGGGCGCAAAGCGCCCCCTAAGCAGCGAACTGGTTGTGTGCCTTGGGCAACCCCAGGTGCTCACGCAGGGTGGTGCCGGTGTATTCGGTGCGGAACAACCCACGCTTCTGCAGCAGCGGCACCACCTCTTCGACGAACACCCGAGCACCCGACGGGAACATGTCGGGCATGATGTTGAAACCATCCCCCGCCCCCGCCAGGAACCACTCGGCCAGGGTATCGGCAACCTGTTCCGGGGTACCGACGGCCAACCGGTGCCCGACCAGAATCCGCCGCGACAGCTGGCGAATGGTCAGGTTCTCGCTGCGCGCCAGGTTCAACTGGGCCTCCAGAAAACCATGCGACCCCCGCTCGAAATCTGCCACCGCGCCAATTCGCGCCCAAGGCAATGGCGCATCCGGATCCAGCTCGCTGGCATCGATACCGATACGCCCCGCCACCTGCTGCAACAGGCCGTGCTCGCCATGCCAGGCATTGAGCTCGTCGAAACGTGCATGGGCCTCGGCCTCGGTGCTGCCGATCACGGTCGACAGGCCGGGCATGATCTTCAGGTGCTGCGGGTCACGGCCCCAGGCTTTGGCCCGTGCCTTCATCTCCCGATAGAACGCCTGCCCGTCGGCCAGGGTGGTCTGGGTGGTGAAGATCGCATCGGCATAGCGCGAACCCAGTGCCTTGCCACCTTCGGAAGAGCCAGCCTGCACCAGTACCGGCCTGCCCTGCGGCGAGCGCGGCAGGTTCAGCGGCCCCTTGACCTGAAAGTGCTTACCCTTGAAATCCAGGGTGTGGACCTTGCCCGGGTCGGCAAAACGGCCGGCGCTGCGGTCACCGATGATCGCGTCATCCTCCCAGCTGTCCCAAAGCTTCAGGGTCACGTCGACGAACTCCTCGGCCCGCCTGTAGCGGTCCACATGCAACGGTGCGCCAGCCAGGCCGAAGTTGTGTGCTGCCGCGTCACCGGCATTGGTCACCACATTCCAGGCTGCGCGGCCGCCGCTGATGTGGTCCAGCGAGGCAATTCGCCGGGCCAGGTTGAAAGGTTCGTTGTAAGTGCTGGAGCAGGTCGCGATCACGCCGATGCGCTCGGTGGCGGCCGCCACTGCGGTTAGCAGCACGGTCGGCTCCAGGCGCCCGCCGGGCTGGGCGGACACATCCGGCGGCAACGCCGGGCCATCGGCAAGGAAGATCGCATCCAGGCAACCGCGCTCGGAAATACGCGCGATATCGCGGTAATAATTGACATCGATATAGGCGTCGATTGCCGCCTCACCCTGGCGCCAGGCGCCGGAATGCGAGCCGAAGCCGAGGATATTCATGCCCAGGCTCATCTGTTTCGTGGTCATGCCGGTTCTCCTGATCAGACTGCGCTGGCTTCGTCGCCGCTGCCCTGCCCTTCGCTGGTGCTGGCATGAAGGGCACGCCAGGCCTGGGCCGGGCTGATGCCATTGAGGTAGTAGTTGCCCAACGCCTGCTCGCGGTAGATCGCCGGGTTGTGCGAAGCCAGGGTGCGGGCATTGCGCCAGTGGCGGTCGAGGCGCCGGGCATTGCTGGTGGCCGATGCGCCGCCGACTTCGAACAGTAAGGTGCTCGCTTCCAGCACTTGCGGCAGGACGATCTGCTGCGCCTGAAAGGCATGGATCTCGGCGTCGGTGTAAAGCTGCTCGGCTACCTCCCCTTGCTGGCCGGCTTCGTACACCGCCTGCAGGCTCTGGCCCACGGCGGTGACTTGCGCATCGGCGGCGAAGGCCAGGCTCGACAGGCGACCGATCACCGCCTGCACCCGCGGGTCTGCGGCCGGCTGCGACTGCCCCGGCACACCGAAGGCGCGGGTGCGGCCCTGGACGAACGCTACGGCATCGGCCAGTACCGCCTGGCCGATACCCGCCAGGGTGGCCAGATGCACTGCCTGGTAGAACGCGGTGAGGTACGACTCTGCACGCAACTCGCCCTTGGCGAAACGGCGCAGCAAATGCTGCGGCTGCACGCTGACCCGGGTGAAACGGGTGGTGCCACTGCCAGTCAGCCGCTGGCCGAAGCCGTCCCAGTCGTCGACCCGCTCCACGCCCGGCGCACGGGTCGGCACCACGAGGCTGACAAAGTCGTCGCCATGGTTGGCCACTGCCGCCACCCAATCGGCGTACAACGTGCCGGTGCAGTAGTACTTTTCGCCGTCCAGGCGGTAACCGCCTTCGTCTTCGCTCAACTGCACGCTATTGCCGGTACTGTCGGTGCGCTCGGCCATGGCCGCGCCCCACAGTTCACCGGCGACCACGCGGGCGAACCAGTAGTCCTGGGAGGCGGCGTCGCCGGACGACAGCCGCCCTTCGACGAAGCCGAAGTGGGCGCGGAATATCTGCGGCAGGTTGGAGTCGGCCTGCCCCAGGCGCACCAGCTGGCGCAGCAACTGCGGCAAGGTTGCGCCTGAGCCGCCGTGACTGCGTGGCACGCGCAGGGCGCCGAAGCGGGCCTCGCGCAACCAGGCCACCGGCTCATGGGCCAGGGTGCGCTGCTGCTCGCGGGCCACCGCGCCTTCGGCAATACGCGCATAGATCGGCGCGAAACGCGCATCCAGTTCGGCATCGGTAATCGTGGTTTGGCTCATGATGGTTCCTTTCTCGTGAATTCAGACGCGTGCAGTGCGCGGGTCGATGGCCTGGGTCGCCAGGTCCACCAGCAGGTTGACCAGCACGTAGATCGCTGCCGCCAGCAGGGTTACGCCGAGCACCAGTGGCACGTCCTTGCTGGCGGTAGCGTCGAGCATCAAACGGCCAATGCCTTGGCGGCCGAACAGCAGTTCCAGCACCACGGCGCCGCCGAGCAGGCTGGCGAACACGTAGCCGGCCAGGGTCACCAGCGGCACCAGGGCATGGCGCAGGGCGTGGCGCAGACGCACAGCGATATCACCCATGCCACGTGCACGGGCCTGGGTGATGAAGGGTTGTTCCAGCACCTGCTCCAGCGACTGGCGCAACACCTGGGCAAGCACCGCCGCGATCGGCAGCGCCAGGGCCAGGCTCGGGAGCACCAGCGAGCGCCAACCGCTGGACCCGGACGGCGGTAGCCAATGGAAGTGGAACGCGAAGGCCAGCAGCAGCACCGTGCCGATCACGAAGTTGGGGGCCGAGGACAGCAACAGCTCGATGCCCGACACCACCGCGCGCAAACGCCGCCCGCGGTTGGCGGTGAGCAGCGCCGAGGCCACCGCCAGCAGCACCGCCAGCACAGCCGCGCTGCTGGCCAGCGCCAGGGTCGCGGCGGCCTGCTCGCCAATCGCCTGGCCGACCGGTATGCGCAACCGGTACGACTCGCCCAGGTCGCCCTTGGCCAGGCGCGCCAGGTAGTGGCCGTATTGCACCCACAGCGGTTGATCGAGGCCGTACTCGGCGCGCACCTGGGCCAGCAGCGCTTCGCTCGGCATGGCATCCGGGCCGCCGAGGATCGCCAGGGCAGTGTCGCCACCACTGTGTTGCATGCCCAGAAAGGTCAGGCTGGCGGCCGCCCATAGCACGATCACACCGTCACGCAGGCGGCGCAGTAAGATGATCAGCAGTTTCATGGTTGCTCCTTTGCCAGCCACACGCTGGTGAACAGGGGAACGTTGTGCGAACCATCGAACAGCACACCGCCGACCGCGTTGCGGTAGGCCAGCAGCATCTGGCTTTCCACCGAGGGCACGGCCGGCACGGTCTCGCCCAGGCGTTGCTGGGCCTGGCGATACAACTCGCGGCGTTGCGTCGGGTCGGTGCTGCGCCGGGCGGCACCGAGCAACTGGTCGAGGGTGGCATCACGGAAGTGGCCGACGTTCTGGCCGATCATTCGTGCGCTGGGGATGGATTGGCTGTGGTAGAGGATGTACAGACCATCGGCCGTGTTGGTGTGCCAGTAGCCACCGCCGATGGCGTCGAAGTTGCCGAGGTAACGCAGCTCCATGACCTTGCTGAGCGGCAGCAGCTCGATGCGCAGGTCGAAGCCGACCTTGCGCAGGTCTGCCTGGGCAGCCACCGGGACATTGGCCGGGAACGCCGGGTTGTCATAGGTCAGCAAGGTCGCCCCGAGGCGCCGGCCATCACGGCTGCGATAGCCTTCGCCGTCACGCCCGGTCCAGCCGGCGGCGTCGAGCAAGCGCCCTGCTTCGACCGGGTCGAAGGCCAGGGCATCGCGGGCCACCGGGTCATAGCCGGGGGTATTCACGGCGAGGAAGTCCCCCTTGGCCAGGTACTCGCCGAAGCCGGAGATCAACGCCAGGCCATCACGGTCGATGGCCTTGGCCACGGCCTGGCGCACCCGCACGTCATCGAACGGCGCACGGTCGACATTGAAGGTGATGCTGCGCGACGGGTTGCCCTTGCGAATGCGGTTGCGCAGGGTCAGCTTCGGGTTGGCGCGGATCGCCGCGGCATTCTGCGCCGGTGCGTCCAGGGCCATGTCGTTGTCGGCAGCCTCCAGGGAGGTGTAGCGGATCATCGCTTCGGGCACGTAGCTCAGCTCGATGCCGTCCAGGTAGGCCTCGCCCTGGTGGTTGATTGCCGGCGGTGCCCAGTCGTACCCCGGGCGGCGGACAAAGCTGGCACGCTGGTCGCGCACCCAGCCGGTCAGCACGAAAGGCCCGGTGCCGATGGGCTGGCTGGCGATGGTCTTCGGCGCCTCGAGGATCTGCCGTGGCGAGATCATCCCCAGCCAGGCCTGCGACAGCACATCGAGAAACGGCGCATAGGGCGCACGCAGGGTCGCCTCGAATGTGTACTCGTCCACCACCCGCCCCTGCAGGTACGGCGCGATATAGGCGGCGGCCAGTGGCGACTTGGTCACGGGGTCACGCATGTGTTCGAGGTTGACCCGCACCGCCTCGGCGTTGAAGCGCTCGCCATCGCTGAAAGTGACGTCGTCACGCAGGTGGAAGGTGTAGGTCAGGCCGTCGGCGCTGATGTCCCAGCTTTTCGCCAACCACGGCGTGAGGGTACCGTCCTCGGCCTGGTACACCAGGCAGTCGAACAGGATGCGGCCCATCCACTGCATGTTGCCGTTGGACAGCGCGTGGATATCGAAGCTGCCAGCGTCGCTCGCCGCTGACACGCGCAGGGTGCCACCGCGCTTGCCGGGCTGCTGCTCGACGAAGTCGCTGGCCGGGTAGCGCATCACGCCGTTCACTTCGCTGAGCGCTTCGCCCTTGAGCAGCGCCTGGCTCTGCGCGGACGTGGCGGGTGAGCAGACGGCAACCAACAGCGCACTGACCACCAGGCATATATTGAATAATCGGGAATTCGGCTGCACAGCGGGCCCTTTATATAGACGGCTACATAAAGGGCTGTTGCAGTTGTCGTGCCAGCGCTAACACTGCGCATTCATTGAGGTTAGTTCAAACCGCCTGACGCATTAACCATACAAACTGTTTCATCCCTGTTGCGCTGACAACATCCAACCCTTTGGGCTGCGCTGTCACGTAGATAAATGAAATTGCAAGCAATCCGCATCCCCTGTGGGAGCGGCTTTAGCCGCGAAGAATCCGACGCGGTGCATGGCACCGGCTGCGCCGGTGTTCGCGGCTAAAGCCGCTCCCACAGGTTGCGCCATAGCATTCGGATATTTGGATATAACCTGCACTGTCCCGCAAACAACAGGGGCGCAACAAAATTTGCTGTTTTATTCAGCACTTCACACTAAAACTTTGGCCACACCCCCAAACTTCCGGCCTTTCGCCAGCTGGCACAGAAACTGCTCTTACACATTTCGACAGGCCTGACTATTCCCATAGAACGCCGAGGACCTACGATGACTTGCAAGGAATTGAACGATGCGTGCGATTCAACCCCAACCACTGCGCCTGGCCATCCGCCACGCCGCCCTGGCCACCGCGGCCACGGCCCTGCTGGCCCCGGTCACGGTACTGGCCGCTGAGCAAACCCTGGGCACGGTGACCGTGCAGGCCGCCAAGCAATCCGAAGTACAACAGGCCGCCAGCGCCCTGGCCGAAGTGCCCGGCGGCACCAGCGTGGTCGACAGCGAAGAGGTCGCCAAAGGCCGCACTGCCACACTGCAGGACACCCTCGGCTACCAGCCCGGGGTATTCGTGCAGTCCACCGGCGGCAACGACGCGGCGAAGATCTCGATCCGCGGCTCCGGTGCCAATACCTCGCCCGGCTATTTCCGTGAGGGCATCAAGTTCCTGTTCGACGGCCTGCCGCTGACCGGCCCAGGCGGCACACCCTACGAATTCCTCAACGCCAGCGGCGTGAACTACACCGAAATCCTGCGCGGCGCCAACGCCTTTCAATATGGCGCGCTGACCCTCGGCGGCGCGGTCAACTTCGTCAACCACAGCGGCTACAGCGCCCCCGGCCTGCGCGTGCGCGCCGAAGCCGGCAGCTACCACTACCAGAAGCAGAGCATCAGCTACGGTGGCGTCGAGGGCGACCTGGACTACTACCTGCAGGCCGACAACTACCGCAACGAGGGTTTCCGCGACTACAGCCTGTCGAAGAGCTCGGGCATCGTCGCCAATGCCGGCTACCGCTTCAGCCCCAAGCTGGAAACCCGCCTGCTGCTGCGCTACCGCGACGAAACCCACAACGACCCCAGCGCCACCACCCTCGACGCCGCGCTGCACCACCCGCGCCGCGCCAGCGCCACCGCCGAGACCAGCGGTGCCGGTGCACGCCGCCCGGGCAGCATCTGGGTGGGCAGCAAGACCACTTATACCTTTGACGACGATGCACGGCTGACCTTCGGCCTGTCGTATCACGACTATCGCCACACCAACAGCCCGCGCAGCCCGAGCAATCCCAGTTACTGGGACTGGCACGACCTCGGCCTGCTGCTGGGCTACGACCGGGTCGACTACCTGTTCGGCCACGAAAGCCGCAGCAGCATCGCCTTCACCTCCACCCAGCACCTGCGTGGCGGGGTGAACTCGGCCAACGACGACAAGCTGTCGCTCAAGCAGGTCAACTACAAGGATTCGTTCGACCGGGTGATCGCCCTGGGCAACGATATCAACCTGGTCGACAACCTCTGGCTCACCAGCGGCGTGTCGTTCATCAACGTGCGGCGCAAGATCAACATCGACCACGCGGTGAACCCCAACACCACCAACTTCCCGCAGCACGTGGACTACGACAACTGGAGCGTCGCCCCGCGCATCGGCCTGCGCTACGAGTTCAGCCCGAACCTGCAGGTATTCACCAACTTCAGCCGCAGCATCGACCCGCCTGCTTCCTGGGAATATTCGGGCTCCGGGCCGACCCTGCGTTACATCCGCCCGCTGGTGGAGCAGAAGGCCAACACCTTCGAGGTCGGTATCAAGGGCTCGCACGGCATCTTCGATGGCAGCCTGGCACTGTACCGCTCGTGGATCCACGACGAGCTGCTGAATGTGCAGATCATCCCCGCCACATCATCGTCGGCAGCGGTCACCGGTGCCTTCAACGCCTCACCGACCATCCACCAGGGGGTCGAGGCCGGCCTCAACACCCGTCTCTGGGAAAACCCGCAGGGCGACCTGGTACGCTGGCGCCAGGTGTACACCTACAACGACTTCTACTACCGGCATGACGACACCTTCGGCGACAACCAGTTGCCGGGCGTGCCCAAGCACATCTACCAGGGCGAGCTGCAGTATCAGGACCACAGCGGCTGGTACACCGGAATCAACGTGCAGTCGGCCTCGCGCACGGCAGTGGACTATGCCAATACCCTGTATGCGCCGTCGTACACCATCTGGGGGGCGAACCTGGGGTATGAGGCACCGAAGGGCAACTGGAAGGTGTCGCTGGACCTGAAGAACCTGGCAAACAAGGCGTACGTGACGGCGGTGACGCCGGTGTACAACGCGCGCGGGCAGGATACTGCGTCGTTCTGGCCGGGGGATGGGATTGGCGCGTACGTGGGGGTCGAGTTCAGGTACTGACCACGCAGCAACGTGTTTGATGGCGCGTCCATTACGCATTCGAAACCGAGCGCCGCCCCACGGCGCTCGGTTTCCAGGAGCGCTGTTCGCACCGAAGTGCTTCACAGGGCAAGTGGAAGGTTTCAGCATTGACCTGAATCAATCAAACGCCATAGGCGGTGTTGTAAACAGCACACCAAACATATGGGAATGCAGTTTGATGAGCGAGTCCAACCAGGCAACCAGAATTATCTGCAACAATCTTGAACTGGCCGATCAATTGCGCCAGCTGTTGGCGCCCATAGCACCCGATTGCGAAGTGCTGAGTACGCCTGGCAATTGCAGCGCCGTGCCGCTTTGCCGCTGGCTCGGTGAAGCAAAGTTGGGCTCGGCTGGGCAGGTACAGGCCGCTTTGCTGGATGCCACCGAGGTTCTCGAACAAACCCGACACGCCTTCAAATCCCGCGAACTGGGGCTGCTGCGGCGACGCTTGGTTGCATTGCTGGATAAATTGTCGGAAGATCCTCAATGATGTGAATGTGCCATCACCAGGTTCCGCCCTGCGGGAACCGGCTTTGCCGAGCAGGATAATAGGCCTGAAAGACGAAGCGCCGTGGCAACAAGTTCTTGAACAGAACTTGTTGCCACGGCGCTTTTTTTTGGTTCAGCGGAAAGGAATCTTCACCAACACCAGGGGATGCGAATGAAGGTGACAAAAGACCTCGAGGAATTACTCAAGCGTATCCGTCTCGATCACGCAGAGATTGCCGAACGTTTTCGCTTTCTCGACTGGAGCGCCGAAGACGCCAGGCGACTAGGCGCGGCAGCTCAGTACATGGCCCCGTCTCAGCAGGCTTTCGTCGACCATTTGTACCGTCACCTGGCGGAATTCTCCACGCCGTCTGCATTGCTTCGCACGCCGGAGGTCACCGCCCGTTTGAAGCAGAGCCAGGCCGAGTACTACCAGTGCCTGTGGGGCGGCCCCTACGATGAAACCTACGTCAACGGCCGCCTGCGTATCGGCGTGATCCACCAGCAGATCGGCCTGGAGTTGAAGTGGTACCTCGGCAGCTATCGGCTGTACCTCGACGACATGCTGGAAAGCGTGTTTGGCAACAGCCCGGATGCCACGCTCTATTCGAGCCTGTTGAAGGCGGTGTTCTTCGACATGACGCTGGCCATCGATACCTACAGTGCGGCCCAGCACAAGGCGCTGGAAGATAGCGAGGCTCGCTTTGCCCGCGCGCTACGCGGTGCCAACGACGGGCTGTGGGACTGGCACGTCGACCAGGATCGGCTTTACGTCTCGGAGCGCTGGGCCAGCATGCTCGGCCTCAGCCGGGATAGCATCGGCGAGAGCAGTTCCAGTTGGTTCGGTCGCGTGCACCCGGATGACCTGCCAGATTTTCGCCATGCCATCGATGCCCATCTACAAGGGCAGACATCGTCCGTTCACCATGAGTACCGTATCCGCAAGCACAACGGTGACTACATCTGGGTCCTCGTGCGGGGGGTCGCCGAAATGACCACCCCTGGCGAGCTACGCATGGCTGGTTCCCAGTCCGATATCAGTGCACGCAAGGATGCCGAGCAGCGCCTCCAACATACCGCCCAGCACGACCCGTTGACCGGCCTGGCGAACCGCATCCGGCTTGACGAGCAGATGCAGAAGACCTTCAGGAAGCAGCGCAAGGGCGGTGACTACGAGGCGCTGCTGTTCATCGATCTGGACCGCTTCAAGCTGATCAACGATAGCCTCGGCCACAACGTCGGTGACCGCGTGCTGGTGGAAGTGGCTGTGCGCTTGAAAGAGTCCCTGCGCCCCACTGACCAACTGTTCCGCTTCGGCGGTGACGAATTCATCGTCCTGCTCCACGACCTCACCTGCGACCGCGACGCCGAGCAGATATCCCAGCGCATCCTCGACAACCTGCATCAACCGCTGCACATGGACGGTCGTACCCTGGTGGTCAGCGCCAGCATCGGTATCGCTCCATTGCACGACAATGGCAAAGCCCTGGATGTGCTGCAGGCTGCCGACCTTGCCCTCTACCGAGCCAAGTCTGCCGGCAAGGCGCGCTTCGCCCACTACGACGAAACATTGCAAGACACGGCACAGCAGCATCTGGAACTGGAGTCCGCGCTAGGCCAGGCACTGCAACAGAATGAATTCGAACTGTACTACCAACCGATCTATCGCCTGGACCAAGGGACACCGCGGGTGACCGGGGTCGAAGCGCTGCTGCGGTGGCGCCATGGCGAACGCTTGATCTCGCCACTGGAGTTCATCCCTGCACTGGAGGAGTCGGGAGAGATCATCCGCGTCGGCGAATGGGTACTGCGCCAGGCTTGCCAGCAAACCCGAGCCTGGCAACTGGCCGGGCATGAGCGCCTGCGCTGTTCGGTGAACATTTCCAGCACCCAATTGCAACAAGCCGACTTCACCCTCCGGCTGATCGATATCCTGCAAGAAAGCGGCCTGCCTCCCGCCAGCCTGATCCTGGAAATCACCGAAAGCCAACTGATGCATGACGACATGGACACATTGGCCTGCCTGCATGAGTTGACCAGCCTTGGTGTTCTGCTGGCGCTGGACGACTTCGGCACGGGTTACTCCTCGCTTGGCTACCTCACGCGCTTTCCGCTGCACATCCTCAAGCTCGACAAGAGCTTCATCACCGGCGTTCCTTACGAGAACAAACAGAGCGCGATCAGCCAGGCGATCATCGTTCTCGGCCGTAGCCTCGGCCTGGAAGTAGTGGCCGAAGGCATCGAGAGTTCGGCACAACTCGAATTCGTGGTTGGTGAAGGCTGCCATTACGCCCAAGGCTACTGGTTCAGTCGGCCACAACCTGCCGCCCAGATACAACATCTGCTCAGCACAGAAGACCGTTTCGAGGGGAGCGCAGTTACCCGGCGGGTACCCATCAGTTCAGGAGAAAAACAATGAAAACCAATCTTCCGGTCAGTGGTCGTGCCGTCGAGTTCAGCGCAAACGCGAACATTCTTTCAACAACCAACCCCAAGGGCGCCATCACCTACGTCAATCCCGACTTCATCAACATCAGCGGTTTCAGTGAAGCCGAATTGCTCGGCGTCAATCACAACATCGTGCGCCACCCGGACATGCCCCCAGAAGCTTTTGCGCATATGTGGCAGACACTCAAGGATGGGCGCTCGTGGATGGGGCTGGTAAAGAATCGCTGCAAGAATGGTGACCACTACTGGGTCAGCGCCTACGTCACGCCGATGCAGCGCAATGGCGAAACAGTGGAATACCAATCGGTTCGCACGCTACCGGCCAAAGCGCTGGTGGCTGCTGCTGAACATCTCTATGCACAGTTGCGTAGTGGTAGAAAGACCAACTGCCTGCGTATGTCACGGCTGTCCGTCGGCATGCGCCTGGCACTTGTCAGCACTGGCGTGAACCTGCTGTGCTTTACGGCCTTGGGCTTGCTGGGCGCGTTGTCCTGGAGCCATGCCGCCCTCTCCATGCTGCTATCGAGCTTGCTGCTCGGCGCTCTGTTGCGCTTCAGCCTGCGCCCCCTCGACGCCCTTGCCCGAAAAGCCAGGAATATCGCCGACAACCCTCTGAGCCAGATACTCTACAGTGGCCGCCGCGACCAATTTGGCCAGATCGATTTCACTTTGCAAATGCTCGAAGCCGAGACCCGGGCAATAGTCGGACGCATTGCCGATTCGTCCCGCCAGTTGAGCAAGGAAGCCGAAGAGCTCGTGTCTGCAGTGGACAACAACAATTGCGCGACCCTCCGCCAGCAGGGGGAAACTGCCCAGGTAGCCAGCGCAATAACCCAGATGGCCAGCAGTGTGCAGGAAGTGGCGCGCAACGCTCAGCTCACCGCCAGCGCCGCGAACCTGGCCAATCAGGAATCCGACCGCGGCCAGCAACTGGTCGAGCAGACCCGCCAGCACATTGATAGCCTCGCCAACGAGGTGCAACAGACCAGCATGGTGATTCATCAACTGGAACAGCATGGCAATGAAATTGACCGCGTACTCGAGGTGATTCAAAGCATCGCCGAACAGACCAACCTGCTTGCCCTCAATGCCGCCATCGAGGCTGCCCGCGCCGGCGAGGCCGGCCGCGGTTTTGCAGTGGTCGCCGACGAGGTGCGCGGGCTGGCTTCGCGGACCCAGCAATCTACCGCGCACATCCAGGGCACCATCGATACCTTGCGACGCTCCACCGGGGATGCCGTACTTGCGATGCAGCGCAGCCACAGCAAGGCCGGCGTCAGCGTCGAGCAGGCACTGCTGGCCGCCCGGGCGCTGGACGGGATCACCCAGCGCGTCGATGAGATAAGCGGCATGAGTGTGCAGATCGCTGCCGCTGTAGAGGAGCAGAGCGCGGTGGGTGACAGCATCCAGTGCAACCTGGCCGGTATCAGCCAAACCACCCAGAAAAGCGTGCTTGCCAGCAACCAGAGTCGCACCACTGCCGCCCACGTCGCCAAGCTGGCCGAACGCCTTCAACTGCTGTCGACGCAACTTTGGCGGCGCCAGCGCAATGGGTGACGGGTTCGCACCATACTCCCAAGCCAACCCTCACAAGCCGGCCTGCGTGGTCGGCCCCAACTTGGGCGACTTCTGCAACAACCCTCGTGGTAACTGGAAACCTTTGAAAGGCTCCTGCGTTATAGGGTTGAAGGCTTTCTGCGCGTTAAGCCTGTAGCGCATCACGCCATCGCCGGTCCTGAAGCTCAGGTCCACGCTGGTCGCCGTGCGCCCATTGAGCGAGCCACGGCTGAGCAAGCGGAACATCGACCAGGGGCCACGGTACTCAAGGCTGCTGCTGTTCCCGTTCTGCCGGAGCAAGGTCAGGTTACTGCGCACCTGCTGCCCCAAGGTATTGGGCCAGACGATACCGGTGATCTGGCTCGGGCCATGGGTGTAGGGAATCAATTGACCGTCCAGGTCCAGCAAGCTTGTACGCTGGTTGGCACTCAGGCCCAACGGCTCGATGCTGAACTGCACACTGAGGTTGCCGCGCTGATCGAAGAAGGTCTCACGGATACGATCTGCCCGCTCCAGCTGTTCGAGCACATCACTGCGGATCAGCGACTGCCCCTGCTGGCCGGCCTGCAGGGCTTCGAGGTTATCCCTCAGGAAGACCTTCAGGTATTGATCATGGAACTGCTGCAGCCGACCCTTCGGCCCGAAGAAGGCTTCAAAGTCGTCCAGCGAAGCGTCGGGAGCTTTCACGACGAAGGGGTAGCGCCCTGCCAGGCGCTGCTGGAAGAAGCTGTACACCTCGGCGTCCCAGCGTCGTTCCAACTCGCGCAGGGCTTCGACATTCAGCACTTGTGCTGTTTGATCGGCCATTTTTCTGACCTGGTGGTTGATCGGTTCCGGTAAGCCGGTGGCCACCCGCTGCAGGGTGCCGATGGGGTCTTGCCCTGTCATCGAGAATCGCTGATGCACGGCCTGCAGCGCGGCCTTGCCTCGGTCGGGGCTGTCCTGCACCGCCTTGGCGTAGTCGTGCACGGCTGCGATGGCAGCAAGAGTCTCGTCGTAGTAGCTGGGTTTCTCACCGGTTGCCTGCAGCATGGCACTCAGCCCGGCAAAGGCCCGCTGAATGGCCCAGGCCTGTTGTTGATCAGGCCTGCCACTTGTCGGCTGCAACGCTTCGACCTCCCCGGCTGCCTCAGCGACAACGGCTGATGAAAGCGAAGTGTTGTCCCTCACTGTGTCCAACAACCGATGCAGGGGCGCTGCTGGCCCGGTCAACTGCTGCAGGATCGCGACACCATGATCCAGGTCGCGGAAGTCGGCCACCGAGAAGGCGTTCAAGGCACGGCGCCAACTGTCAATGAAGTCGGCGCTGTACAGGTTACGTAGCCGCTCGCCCAACGCCTCCCGGTCGGCATTCGAGTAATCGAGCTGGTCGCGCTCGCCCAGTGCCCACTGGTCGATCATCGCCATCTCTGCAAACCGCTGGCTACGTGGCTCGAAGTACTCTTTGAAGCCCTTGGCGGTGAGCATTGGCGCTATCAGGACACCCTCCCCCTGCCTGAAGCCGGGTGAGGACTGATACACCACATCGAACGCTGGCCCCACCTGATGACGCAGGTCCAGACCGGCATTCAACTGCTCGCCAGCCTGCTGTTTCAGGCTCGCGTAGACCCGCTCTGGCAGTGGTACCTTGCGCAGCACCTGCTGCACCTGTGCCATACGCTGGCTGTACTGCGGAAGTTCGGTATCGGCATAGGCCAAGGCATACTTCAGGTGCCGCATGAGGTCGCGTTGCAATTGCCCCTGCCCGGGGAACTTCAGTTGCCACTGGCGGGCCATCCAGTCCTCGACCCATTCCGGGCGGCGGCTCTGGCGGTCCTCCAGCATTCGATAAACCCGAAGAGCAGCCATCTGCTGTTCGCTGCCCGGCGGCGCGGCGTCCATGGCATCGATCACACCGCTGGCCAAGGCTGGCAGGAAGCGCCTGGACAGCAAGCTCAGGTAGGCCTCGTCGACGCGTGGGCCAATGGCGCGCCCCTGATACAAGCCAAGGTCGGAAACACCCGGCCACGCGGCACGATAGTTGCCAAACACCGACACGGCATCGCGTATCTGGTCCAGCGGTTCCAGCAGGTTGCGCCCGGTGGGGTCCAGACGCTGGTCCACTTCGTGATGACTGTACTCTCTGCTCTTGGCGAGCACATTGGCGGCCTTGGCGCCATTGATGTCAAAGTAGCGTTGCCAGCTGGCGATGGCGACACTGAAGGCCAGCACGCCTACTGCAGAACCCACCCAGAGCAACCGACGTTTGCTGCGCGCTACCTTGATGTTGTCCCCGGCAAGGCCGGCCTCCTGGTAGATGACGCGCCGGAAGGCGTGCTGAATGAAGTAGACCAGCGCCTGCCCCTGCGCCTTGCCTTCACGCAGCGGAAACTCGGTCTTGTACGGCTGTGCCGCCTCACGCACGAACGCGTTGAGCATGTCGCCCTGCTGCAAGACCGAAGACCAGTACACGCCACGTACCAAGGCAGGCGTGGTGAAGCGGTCACTTGCGAGGGTTTCTTTCAGGAAGGCCAACAGTATCGGACGCAGCCCGATCAACTGGGCATGCAACGAGAACAAGCGAATTCGCAATGGCGCACCGCCCAATACATCGAGCCGGTCCACTACCTGTTCAAACAATTGCCTGATCAACCGATCGTAATGATCGCCATATTCATCCAGCCAGGCATCGAACGTGCCGACCGCATCCAGCTTGAAGGTGAAGCCCAGCATGTTTTCCCGCATGGCGGCGGGAAGCCCAGCGTAAAGCTGGTCGAAACCGTCCAGCAGATCGAATTTGGCCAGTACCACATACAGCGGCAAGCGCGAGCCCGACTGACTGCTCACTTCATACAGCCGCGTGCGTAGCACATGCGCCAAGGCGACACGTTGCTCAGGCGTGCCATGCAATAGCGCAGGCAGGTCAACGACCAACAGCAAGCCGTTTAGTGCTCTCTGGCTTCGGTTACGCACCAGCCAGCCCAGCATGTGTTCCCACAACCTGGCCGACGTGGCGGGTGGTGCTTTCGACGTGTCCGACTCCTCGGCTGATGAGCCTGCCAACGATTCCTGACGGACGAAAGCGCCCGGCGGGTCGATGATCACCGCATCGTTGCTGACCCACCAGCCTATCGGATAAGCCAGCACTTGCGCTTGCCTGCCTCGCGCTTGTGCCTTGTCGATGCGGGTCAGGGAAAAACTCTGTTCGGTACGGTCGATAAAGCTGGTCTTGCCGGCCTGTTGGTCGCCCACCACCAGATACCACGGCAGCCGGTACAAGGCACGCCTGCCACCCGCATTGTCCAGATAGCGTGCCAGCCCTTGGTCCAAGGCTTTTTCCTGTGCCTGGACGAAAGGCAACACGTTGTCCAGTTCAGCGTCCACCGCCTGCTTGCGTTCGGCCTGCAAACGGCGAAAACGCCTGCGCAGCACCACAAGCCAGCAGAGTAGCGGAACCAATACAAGCGCCAGGCTGGCCAAGCCACGATGCGCCACGCTAGCCAGCGGCTGCTGCTCGCGCCAGACCCATTGCGGGCCGAGCCACCAGATTGCAACCAGCATCAATGCAGCACCCAGCCCGAGCAGCAGCGGCATGGCCAGGCCGATGCGGGCCAGCAGGGGCAAGCCCCAACGTTTAAGATGCTTCCACATTTGATTCATCCTGACTCCCGTTCCTTGTTCCAATCAGCCCGTGATGGACCGTGCACGCGTACTGCTGAAGGCGTTGAAACACCTCAGGCTCCCAGGCGCTGGCGGTGGTTTCCTGCATCGTTCGGGCAACGCCTGCGCACAAGTCCTGGGCCAACCAGGACACGCCCCGAGCAGCCAGCAGGTCAGCGGCGATCACCGTGGTATGGCAACGCTCACGCAGGCTGCGGAAGTCCGCCTGCATGCCCTGCAGCCTGAGCAACACCGCTTCCACGCCGCTGGTTTCCAGTTGGCAGGCCAGCTCCTCTCGCAACGTGGCGAATTCCTGAGAGGCCCCGTCCGAATCGGATTGCCCTTGTGCGCCCCTGAGCCACGCAAGACATTGGTCATCGACAAATACCTTGCCGTCGCTGAAGCACAACTGCTGCAGCGCGGGCATGCGCTGCACGAAGCGCGCGGTCGCAGCGCGAATGGCCTCAGCCACCTCGCCCATCGCCAGCCGCGTGGCAGCGCTCGCTGCCAGAAAGCTGCCGCGAAACCAGTAGGGGCAAGCCGTCACGCTCTTTTCGATCCGCTGCAGCAGGGCCGCGTCGATTGCAGTAGCGGCAATGGCATCTTCATAGTCCCCGGCAATGTCCTGCGGCACCGCCATCAGTTCCGTGCGGTTGCCCTGCCTGGTTTGAGGCTGCGTCTGGATGTGCGCCCACAAGCCGAACCGACGCAATTGGTAGCCAGCAGGATCGTAAGGGTCCTGTTGGTTGATCAGCTCGGCCATGGTCAGCATGGCCCTTCGTGATTCCCGCTCGTTGCCCAACGACACACGGGGCATTGGCGTGGCGATGACCTCGGCCAGGGGCGCAGCCTTGATGCCCTTGGCAGGGGGCTTGTCCGTGGTGGGCTCGGCAAGGCCGTTTGAAAGTTCCGTGTGCTTGCGTAGCAGGCGCTCCAGTTCGCCAAGGGCCGCTTCATCGAGCTGCGCTGCTTCCCGCTGCTGTTGCAGGCGTTGCAGCGCGCCCTGAGCCGCCGCGGCGTGCGCGGGGCTGAACGTGAAGCGGTCCAGGCGCGGCAACGCCACGAGCAAACGGTTGAGCATCAGGCCAACCAGCTTGCGCTTGCCGAGGAACCCTTTGGGGCCCGGTTTCGGGTATGCGCTTTCCCAATAGGCTTCGACCATGCCGGCCAGCAGTGCGAGGGTAAAACCCCAGCGCTCCCAGCATTGGCTGCGCAGCCAAGCGACACCCAGGTGGGCGACGATGCGCAGATGCTTGCACTCCTGGCCCAGGTACTGGCGGGACGCTTCTTCGATGTACGCCCAGTCGATGGAAGGCTCCTGCAACCCACCCAGCTTGACCATTTCCTGGTCGATGGCCTGGTAGGTTTCGTTCTCCACGTCGAACAGGCCGGCAGGGTTCTGCGCGTCGATGGGGGCAAGCAACCGGGCAATTTCCTGTGCGGTGACCTCTGCTACCAGCGACATGCCTTGCGCGCCTCATCGATGAGTGGGTCCAGCCCCTGAGCGTCGAAAACCAGCCCATCAACGGCTGGGTGGTCGCTCTCGACCTGAATGCGATGGGCCCCGATCAGTGGCTTGATCTGCTCGATGCCCGGCAAGCCCCTGCCAGCGTCAAGCACCTGGCCGTTCTCCGTCACCTGCCAGGGGGTAGCGAGAGTGGAGCCACGCTCCCCCTGCAATCGCACCATCACCCGGCCGGCATCGATGGGTTGTGCGGTAACCAGTTGCAACCTGGAAATGTTCTGCACACAACTGATCACCAGGTAGGGGTACGGTGCGACCGAAGCGATTGCGGGCGCCGAGATCATCAGCCCGTCATCCCCTTTTTCGAGGCGAAACGTCAGCTCCTCCGGCGACCGCCCCGCTTCATGGGTCATCACACGACGCAGCGTGGGCGAATCCTGCTCTGGCGCGGACCATTGCAGTTTCGTCACATGCGCCGGGGTGCCAGCGGCCTGGTCGAAACAAGCCAGACGCTCGACGTTGGAAACGATCTGCGGGCAGTCGCTGGCCTGGCTTGCCAAACTTGGCGCCTGGGAGAGCAACATCGAAAGCCCAACGCCATATGCATAGCGGACAATCATTGGTTTCACTCACTCATCAAATACGGCAACAGCGCTACCCGACTGGCCAGTCACGCTTCAACAGTAGTCATCAAATACAATTACTGGATAGTGGAGCATCGAAACGAAACAAAGGCTAGTACAGACAAAACAATATTCACAACCAAATATTTCCTTACACTTTCACGCTCGACGCACAATATTTTTTCGGTGCATGGTTTTTTTACACGCACATAGCGAGAAGCCAATTACGTTTAAATTTAAACATAACTTTGTAGGACGCTTCCTACATATATTCAAACTTCACGAAGGCTGAAACTCATGAGTAAACGCTCAGGCTCCGTTGCACCCAAAGAACGCATAAACATCAAGTACGTACCGGCCACCGACGGCGAACAAGCCGAGGTAGAGCTGCCGCACAAGATGTTGGTACTAGGCGATTTCGGCCTGGATGATGCCCGCGCGCTGGAAGACCGTTCGATCATGCGAATCGACAAACACAGTTTCAACAATGTGTTGAACGACGCCGATGTCAGCCTCGCCATGTCCGTGCCATCCATGCTCAGCACTGCCCCCGACGCAGAGCTGGCGGTCAACCTGCAGTTCAAGTCCATCAACGATTTCGGGCCAGACAGCATCGCCCGCCAGGTACCGGAGCTGAACAAGCTGCTGGAGCTTCGCGAGGCATTGGTCGCACTGAAAGGCCCACTGGGCAACGTGCCCACGTTCCGCAAGCAACTGCAGCACCTGCTGAACAACGAACAGGCACGCAAACAACTGGCAGAAGAACTTGACCTGGTGCTCGAGGCGCCAAAAGAAGACTGAGACAACGGAGCGTCCCCATGCCAAAGCAAAACAGCACGACCGTCGCGGTTGAAACAACAACCGAAACACTGAGCAACGCCACCCTGCTCGACCAGATCATGGCAGAAACCAAGTTGGTGCCTACTCAAGAGGGCTATCAAGTCGCTCGCCAGGGTGTATCTGCTTTTATCGCCGAAATCCTTAAAAGCCATGACCCTGATCAACTCATCAACAAACATCGCGTCGACCAGATGATCGCTGAACTGGATCGGGTGCTCAGCAGGCAGATGGATGCCATCCTGCATCAGCCCGAGTTCCAGCAACTTGAATCCGCGTGGCGCAGCCTCAAACTTTTGGTCGACCGAACCGACTTCCGCGAGAACATCAAGCTTGAAGTCTTGCATGTCAGCAAAGATGACCTGCTCGATGACTTCGATAATGCCGCCGATATCACTTGCAGCGGCATCTACAAGCATGTTTACACCGCAGGTTATGGCCAATTTGGTGGTGAACCCGTTGCAGCGATGGTTGGCAACTACAGCTTCGGCCCCTCTTCTCCCGATATAAAGCTGCTGAGTTACATGGCCTCGGTCGGTGCCATGGCACACGCACCTTTTCTCGCGGCGCCCTCTCCTGAGTTCTTCAACCTGAGCAGCTTTGAAGAGCTGCCCAATCTGAAGGAGATCAAGGACATTTTCGCCGGCCCAAGGCATGCCAAATGGCGTGCATTCCGCGAAAGCGAGGATGCCCGTCATACCGGGCTGACCGGGCCGCGATTCATGCTCCGCTCTGCCTATCACCCGCAAGAAAACCCGGTTCAGAGCTTCACCTACGACGAGGACATCGCCGGGCGGCACGACAACTATCTGTGGGGCAACTCCGCCTTCCTGCTGGCCAGCTGCATCAATGACAGCTTTGCCCGCTACCGCTGGTGCCCAAACATCATCGGCCCGCAGTCGGGTGGTGCCGTCGAGGACCTGCCGGTGCACCTGTACGAGTCACTGGGTCAGCTGCAGGCCAAGATTCCGACCGAAGTCCTGATCTCCGACCGCAAGGAGTTCGAGCTGGCCGAAGAGGGCTTCATCGCCCTGACCATGCGCAAGGACAGCGACAACGCCGCGTTCTTCTCGGCCAACTCGGTACAGAAGCCGAAGAACTTCCCCAAGACCCCGGAAGGCCTGCAAGCGCAAACCAACTACAAGCTCGGCACCCAGCTGCCCTACCTGTTCATCGTCAACCGGTTGGCCCACTACATCAAAGTGCTGCAGCGCGAGCAGATCGGTAGCTGGAAAGAGCGCAAGGACCTTGAGTCCGAACTGAACAAATGGATCAGGCAGTACGTCGCCGACCAGGAGAACCCGTCAGCCGATGTGCGCAGCCGTCGCCCATTGCGTGCTGCAAGGGTCGAGGTGTCGGACGTTGCCGGCGACCCGGGCTGGTATCAGGTCTCGCTCGCCGTGCGCCCGCACTTCAAGTACATGGGGGCGAATTTCGAGATCTCCCTGGTCGGTCGGCTTGATACCCAATGAGTGGATTCTTCGACCGTTTGGTGACGGATCAACTCGCAAGCCGGGTGCCCTCCAGGCAAGAGAACGCTACCCATAAGTTCGCCGCCATCAAGCGCCACCTGGAAACGCTGCTCAATGCTCGCCAGGGTTGCTCGCAAAGCAGCCCTGAGCTGGGCCTGAGTGACTTCAACGGGCACGACGCAAGCAGCGGCGACCTGCTGAAACAGGTGAGCGCGGACATCCGCCGCACCATTCAGCGCTTTGAGCCGCGTGTGCACGTGCGCGCGCTCAAGGCCGTCCCCGATTGCCATGCCCCGCTGGAACTGCATTTCAGGCTGGACTGCCACGTGCAGGTCAACAACCACACGGAGCAGCTGCAACTGGAGCTGCTGGTCAATGGCCATAACCGCCACACCCGAGTGAGGTGACCTATGTCACTCAAGGACCGATTCAGCGAAGAGTTGCGTTACCTCCATGAACTGGGGAACGACTTCGCCCAGGACAACCCACAACTTGCCCGCCTGCTCGGCAAGGGTGGCAGCGACCCGGATGTCGAACGCCTGATGGAAGCCTTTGCATTCCTCACGGCCAAACTGCGGCTCAAGCTGGAGGACGACCTGCCCGAGCTGACGCACCCCATGCTGCAGTTGCTGTGGCCCAACTACCTGCGGCCCCTGCCGAGCGCCACGATCATCCAGTTCACGCCGCGCAAGCAAGCGCTCAGCCAGTCGCAACCCATCGCCAAAGGCTCGCGGTTGTTCTCCAGCCCCGTGGATGGGGTGCCCTGCGAATTCCGCACCTGCACGGCGGTGGATATTCACCCGTTCGAGATCGAGGCGGTGAACGCAACCCAGACACTCGACAGTTCGGTGGTTCGCATCGGCCTGCAAACCTTGGTCGAGCGGCCGCTGAACACCCTGGGCTGCGCCAGCCTCGACTTTCACCTGAGCGGTGACACCCAAACTGCCCGCACGCTGTACCTGTGGATCGCTCAATACCTCAAGCATGTCTGCGTGACAGTCAATGGTGGGGTACGCCGGCTGCCGGCCAGCAGCATCGTGTTCCCAGGCTTCAGCCCGGACGAAGCGCTGCTGCCTTACCCACAGAACGTCTTTGACGGTTACCGGATCCTGCAGGAGTACTTCGTATTTCCCGAGCGTTTCCACTTCGTCAGCGTCACCGGCCTGGAGAAAATCTGGCCTGATCAAGCGACTCAGCGGGTCGGCCTCGAGTTTCACTTCACCCGACAGTTACCGGATTCGCTGCGTGTCGGCAAAGCAGACTTCAGCCTGTTCTGCACCCCGGCAGTGAACCTGCTCAGCCACAGCGCCGAGCCCATCGACCTGTCCAACCGGCCCGCCCAGGTCGAGCTTGTGCCCAGAGGCAAGGAGCGGCACGCCTATGAAATCTTCAGTGTCGATCGGGTCATCAGCACCCGCACCACGACTGACGGAAGTACCGGTGAGCACCTGAGAACCTTCCGCCCCTTCGAGTCGTTCGCCCATGAGATCGAGCATGTGCAAGGGCGCACGGCGCTGTACTACCGCTACACACTCGAGGACTCCCTGCGCGGTGATGGCGTCACCCACCGCATCGCTTTCGTGCGCGCCGATGCCAACGCCTACATCGGCGAACTGGAAACAGCGTCCATCGACCTGACCTGCACCAACCGCGACCTGCCGCTGGCGTTGGGTATCGATGACATCAACGTGCTCACCGAGATCACGCCGCCCCTGGCCACCTATACCAACATCCGCGCCCCCACCCGCCCCTACCGGCCGGTGCTGGATGGCCAGTTGCAGTGGGCCCTGATCTCCAACATGTCGCTCAACTACCTGTCGCTGCTCTCGGCCGAGCCGCTGAAAGCGGTCATCCGCGCTTACGACTTCGCGGCCTTGCACGACATCCAGCAGACACGCATCACCCGCAAACGCCTCGATGGCATCCGTGATGTGCAAACAGAGCCGCTGGACTGGCTGATCAAGGGCCAGCCCATTCGTGGCTTGCGCACGCGGCTGAAGCTGGATCAAAGCGCATTCCTCTGCGAAGGCGACCTGTACCTGTTCGGTTGCGTGCTCGCGCACTTCTTCGCCCTGTACGCCAGCATCAATTCCTTCCACCAACTGGAAGTGATCAACACCACCAACAACGAGCACTACACATGGCCAATCCAGACCGGCAAACAACCGCTGATCTAGCCGACAAGCTGTTCGCCGAGGCGCACCAGTACAACTTCTTCCAGTTGCTGGAACGCCTGCACGGCTTGCACGGGGATGACCTGGAACCACGCTGGCCAGATCAGGCCACCCGGTTGAGGGTGCGGCTTTCCAGTGACCCGCGGCTGAGTTTCCCGGTTTCCGACGTATACAAGGTCGAACGCATGCCCGGGGAAGCTGACCGCTATCGCGTGTGCACCACCTTCATGGGTTTGCATGGCACCGACTCGCCGTTGCCCACCTATTACCTGGAGCAGGTGGCATACGAGCATGCACAGGGCATCGGTGTGCGGCCGGCGTTCTTCGATTTCTTCAACCACTACCTGCTCAGCCTGCTGCATCGCATCTGGCGTAAATATCGCTACTACATCCGCTTTCAGCCGGGAGCTACCGATGGGTTCTCCCAGTACATCTTTGCCCTGCTCGGGTTGAATGACAGACAGTTGCGCGGGGACACGGCACTGCCGTGGAGCCGGCTGCTCAGTTTCGCCGGCGTCATTGCCAGCCGCAGCCGTGCGCCGGGCACGGTCGCCGGCATCATCGCCCACTGCTTCGACTTGAAGCAGGTACAGATCCGCGAGTTCGAAACCCGCTCGGTCCCCACTGCCGCCAGGCAACTGGTCAGCCTTGGCCGCAGCAACGGCGAACTGGGCAGCACTTTCATGGTGGGCAGCCGCACGCGAACGCGCAGCAGCAAGTTCACCATCGTGATCAGCGAACTCGACCCAGCGCAATTGCGTGACCTGCTGCCCAGCGGCATCAACTTCGGCCGGTTACGGGCATTGATCGACTTCCTGCTGCGTGATGGCCTGGCCTACGACCTGGAGCTGCGCCTGAAGCAGAACGCACTGCCGCCCTTCTGCCTGCACCGTAGCCTGGGTGCCTACCTGGGCTGGACCAGCTTCGTCGATGACCGTCACGGCCAGAGCAGCCCTGTGGTGCGGTTCCGGGGGCGCTCATGAGCACTTTGACCTTGAGCATCACCAACCTGGATCAGTTGCAACACAACGTCACTGCCCGACATCAGTTCGATTGCACAGGCGGCACCATCGGCAGCGCGAAGGCCACCTGGCAGATCAACGACCGTGAGCAGAGCGTTGCACCGATCCATTGCGAGATCCGCTGGATCGAGGGCAGCTTCTGCGTCATCGATCGCTGTCAGCGTACCTACCTGAACGACAGCCTCCACAGCCTGGGGTCGCTTACCGCCAGGCGCCTGCTCGAGGGTGACCAGTTGCGCATTGGCGCCTATCGGCTGCAGGCCCAGCTTGCGCAGGCCGATGCACGCTCACTGGAGGACCTGTTCAGCCCTGAACAGAGAACCCTTGATCACTGGTTGCTGGATGTTCCACCCGAGGCTTGTCATGCCGCTGCAACCGCCCCCCAGGCTGTCGCGGACATCTGCTCGGCATTCGAACCGGGCATGGGCAACGACCCCTTGGCGGCACTGGACACCGAGGCAGCGCCAGCGCAGCAGAGCCCACTGGAACGGCTGATTGCAGGAGAACGCCCATGATGCGTCCAACATGCGTGGCCGGCCTGCTGACGGCGCTGATCGGGCTCTCGGGTTGCACGTCCCTGAGCAAGATTGGCCAGGTGGTGATGGACCCGTCATTGCCCGTCGGACCGCCCGGGGAACACCCCACCCAGGTCGCGTTCAGCATCAACGCCAGCCCAACGCTCAATGGCAACCCGAACAGCCTTGAGGTGGCGCCCGAGCCCGGGCCGGTTGTGGAGCCCAGCCCTTACGCGGTCAGCCTGAGTGCAGGCGACCCCTACGTGCTGACCGAAAAAGTCGGGGCCCTGTTCGAGTACCTGCAGGAACAATTCCCGGCCATGTCACCCGTCGATTCGCCAGTTGACGATGGCGAGGATCCGGCGCGCTCCCCCATGGAAGAAAGTACCCCGGGCAGCTACGACGACCCTACCGTGGTGCTGACCTTGCCGCGCACCACCACCGTGGCCGCCGAGCCCGTCGCTACGCCCATGGCCGTGAAGATCCTGCAACTGCGCGACGACTCTCTCTTGCGCAACAGCGTTTACGAACTGCTGGACAAGGACCCTGCCGAGGCACTGCGCAGCACCTACATACGCGATGACGATTACCTGCTGCGCCCTGGCCAGTTCAAGTTCATCCCCTTTGCGCCCATCGAGCCCGAAACGCGCTTCGTCGCGGTGATCGCCGACTACCGGAACCAGGAAAACGCCACCTGGAGCCAGGTGCTGCGCATTCCGCCCCGCGGGCACCAGATCATCCTGTCGGTGTTGCTCAACGACACGCAGCTCCTGCTCAAGGAGGAAGACTGATGGCGCCTGTAACCCTGCCCTTCTCGCTTACTCACGCTGACATGGAGCGCTCATGAGTTCACGTAACCCTGTCTTGTGGCCGGAAGGCCTGTTCGTCAAACCACAGCATTTCCAGCAGGCCGCCCGTGCCGCCGAAGCGGCCCTGCATCAACGTCTTGGCAGCCTGAATGCAGCTTTCTATGGCTTCAGCGAGCTGCAGTTGAACGACGAGTATCTGAGCCTGGGCAAGGTCGCCATCACCCGTGCACGGGGCATCATGCCGGACGGCACGGTGTTCGATATCCCTGCAGACCTGCCACCACCGCCACCGCTGGAAATCGAAGACGACGGCGCGAAGGACAGCGAGATCTACCTGTGCCTGCCGCTGCGCACCGAAGGTGGCCGTGAAGTAAGCTGGCCCGATAACCCCGCCAACTTCCGTTACAGCGCCCAGGCCCTGGAAATCAAGGACACGCACAGCGCCGACGGTGACCTGGTGCAGGTTGACCTGGCGGTGCCCAACCTGCAGCTCAAACGCAAGGCCGACGACAGCAGCGCCTACACCCGCCTGGCCGTGACGCGCATTCTGGAACGGCGCCCCGATGGCAGCCTGCAACTGGATGAAGGCTTCTATCCCACCAGCGTCTCAGTGCGCGCCGTACCCGCGCTGCAACGGTATCTGGAAGAAATCACCAACTCCCTGCGCGAACGTGCGCGCAACCTCGCCGCCCGTATTGGCGCCTCAGGGCAGTCCGGCATCGCCGACATTCGCGACTTCAATCTGCTGCAGGCCATGAACCGCTGGTGGCCATGCTTCCAGCATCTGGCCAGACAGGGGCAGACCCACCCCGAACAGTTGTACCTGTGCATGAGCCAGGCCTGTGGCGAGTTCGTGACGTTTACCGACGAGAGCCGGCTGCCACAGGAATACCCCGCCTATCACCATACCGCGCTGCGCACCTCCTTCAAGCCGCTGGAGGACACGCTACGCCGGGCACTGAGCACGGTGCTGCAACCCCGCGCCGTTTCGCTGCCGCTGGAGACGCTGGAGTACGGCTTGCTGACAACCACGCTGGAGGATCGGCGCCTGATCGACGAGGCCGACTTCATTCTGGCAGTGCGAGCCCACATGCCGCCTCAGACATTGCGTCGGATGTTCGTGCAGAAGGCAAAGGTCGTCTCCCTGGAGTCGTTGAACGAGGTAGTGCCGCTGCAGCTGCCAGGTATTCCGCTGGTGCCGCTGCCCGTGGCTCCTCGGGATCTGCCCTTCCATGCAGGCTTCACCTACTTCGAGCTGGACCGTCGCACCCCGGCCTGGGCGGGCATGGAGGCATCCAGTGGCTTCGGTATCCACGTCGCGGGGGAGTTCCCGGGGCTGGAACTGCAGTTCTGGGCGATCAGGAGTGAATGAAATGAAACAAGAAAACAGCCCCTCAACTGATGCCGAACAGGTCGAAAGCGAGCAACTGCACGCGATGCTCGAGGCGTCGTTGTCCAACGACTCACCCGCACCGACATCGGCTGATGACGCTGAGCGAACGCCAAAGGCAGAGCCGGTGTATGAAGGCTACCCGGCAGACCCAGACTTCCAGCTACGTGGCGGCTACGACAACCTGATGCTGGATGCAGCCGCGCCACTGTTCGGCCTGGTGATACGCCTGCGCACACTGGATGCCTTGCCCAACATCAAGGAGGTGCACCAGCAGGTGCGCAACCAGATCGAAAACGTGCGGGAAGAGATGCGCCAGCACGGCTACGAGCCCGCTCAGTTGCTGGCGTACTCATACGGTCTTTGCCTTTTCATCGATGAAGCTGTGATGGACAGGCCTTGGGGTAAAACCAGCTGCTGGAGCCAGGAACCCCTGCTCAGCATCTTCCACGACGAAACCTGGGGTGGAGAGAAAGTCTTCACCGTACTGTCGCGCCTCATGCAGGAGCCCAAACGTTATCAGGACGCGCTGGAGTTCATGTACTTCGCGCTGTGCCTTGGTTTGAAGGGCAAGTACGCCATCGCGCCGAAGGGCGAAGAATCCCTCAACGCACTGATACATCAACTGCACGGGATCATTCGCGAGCTGCGCGGCCCTACGCCGGAGACCGTCTGCGATCCGTACACCAACGTCGCCCCAAGCAACTTCCGCATGAACCGGCAATGGCCGTGGTGGAGTCCGTTGGTCATTTCCGCCCTCGCCATGGCGGTGGCCTACGGCATCTACAGCTACCGGCTGCACCTCATTACAACCGAGGTGCTGGAGTCGCTGAACGGCATCTTGCAGCAGTAAGAGATCGGCGCGTGTCGCCACGGATTTCAACGAATTAGCGAAGCGTTTGCTTCGTTGACAAGCCCATCGTTCCCGATGGCCACGCCACCCTGGGTGCGCGTGTTTATATCCACATGGACGCAGGAGAAACTGCCATGCCAACACCCGCTTACATCACGATCGAAGGGAAGACCCAAGGCAACATCACTAAGGGTGCCTTCACCGCTGACTCCGTCGGCAACATTTACCAGGAAGGCCACGAAGACCAAATTCTGGTGCAGCAAGTCAATCATCGAATCACCGTGCCCACGGATCCGCAGAGCGGTCAGCCGGCAGGACAACGCGTGCATGGACCGCTGATCTTCACGTGCGCGTTGAACAAAGCGGTACCGCTGCTATACGGCGCGCTCTCCAGTGGAGAAATGCTGCCAAACGTCGAGCTCAGCTGGTACCGGACCTCGGTCGAGGGCACTCAAGAGCGATTCTTCACGACGAAGCTTACCGACGCGGTAATCGTCGATATCGATCTTGAAATGCCGCACGTCCAAGACGAGGACAACAAGGATTTCACTCAATTCTTCAAAGTCTCGATGGCTTACCGTGGCATTGAGTGGGAGCACATCACCGCAAGCACGGCAGGCGGGGACGACTGGCGCAAACCCAAAGAGACTGCGGTTTGATATAGCGGCACGGCAACCGGGCAGGCCTGCCTGCCCGGACTTTCTTAAATGTCAGCCGGCGACAAGGACTGCTTATGCCTGCCCAATCTGACTTGCGTTACAGCTTCCAGCCGCTGGTTGGAAAAGCTGAATTCGAAGTGGTGTCGTTCGAACTCCGAGAGGGGATCAGCATGCCCTTCGAGTTGGAGCTGAAACTCATCAGCTTCGAAAACGATATCGACTTCGGCCACCTGCTCGACAAGCCCGTACTTTTTACCATCTGGGACGGCG
The DNA here is from genome assembly GCF_002113245.1 of Pseudomonas sp. B13(2017). Taxonomy (NCBI): domain Bacteria; kingdom Pseudomonadati; phylum Pseudomonadota; class Gammaproteobacteria; order Pseudomonadales; family Pseudomonadaceae; genus Pseudomonas; species Pseudomonas sp. B13(2017). The sequence goes on along the minus strand of NZ_NEJX01000009.1, from coordinate 67,729 downwards.
AACGCCCGGTGCGTTACGTGCATGGCCTGGTCAGCCGATTCAGCCAGGCTGAAAGCGGCTTCTACCGCACCTACTATCACGCGCTGGTCGAGCCCCAGCTGGCCCGGGCCGACCTGCGCTCGAACTGGCGCATCTTCCAGCAAAAGACCGTCCCGCAAATTCTCGAGCTGATGCTCCAGCGCCAGGGCATCAACCAGTACGAACTGCGCGCCAGCATGGACCATCAGGTCCGCGAGTTCTGCGTTCAGGCCGGTGAGACGGACCTGGCGTTCATCGCCCGCCTGGCTGCCGAAGAAGGCTTCGTCTACCGCTTTGCGCACAGTGAAAAGCTGCACAAGCTGATCATTACCGATCGGCTGCAATCATTCGGGCTGATCAGCCATGGGACCATCAAGGCCGAGGATGACGACGAGGGCTTCTTTGATGCCGACGAGCCTGTAGACCCTGACAGCGTGCTGTACCAAGCCACCGGCGGTGGCGATCAAGCCATGCCGTGCCTTCGCCGCTTGCGCTACAGCGAACAGGTGCGCACCGCTCGCCAGGTTCAGCGCGACTACACCTTTACCAACCCGGCCTACCGCCAGGAACACAGAGCTGCCGGGCCCTTCCTGGAGCATCAGTCCAACGAGTACGAATTCTTCGATTACCCAGGCCGTTACAAACGCGATGCGGTCGGCAAGCCGTTCACTGAAAACCGCATCACTGCGCTGCGCCACGATGTGCGTATTGCCGAGGTTGAGGGTGACGATGTTCGCCTGCAACCGGGCCTGAGCTTCACCCTGACAGGTCACCCACGTGACGACCTCAACGCGCATTGGCGGGTGAGCACGGTTACCCACAAAGGCAAACAATTCACCAGCCTGCAGGAAGAAGCCGCCGGCGCAGATTTAAGCACGCACTACGAGCAGACCGCCGCGCTGGTCCCCGGCCGGACCGAATGGCGCCCTGCCCCACTATCAAAACCATGCGTTGATGGCCCGCACATGGCTACCGTGGTCGGCCCGAAGGGAGAAGAGATCTATTGCGATGAGTGGGGCCGGGTGAAGGTCAGCTTTCCCTGGGACCGTGAAAGCCAGAACAACGAGTTCAGCTCCTGCTGGGTGCGTGTGTCGCAAGGCTGGGCCGGTGGCAGCTGGGGCGCGATGGCGATCCCGCGCATTGGCCAGGACGTGATCATCCAGTACGTCAACGGTGACCCCGACCAGCCGATGATTACCGGGCGTACCTACTGTGGTGATCAGCTCCCGCCCTACGACCTGCCCGACCACAAGACCCGCATGACCATCAAGAGCCAGACCCACAAGGGGGATGGTTTCAATGAGCTGCGCTTTGAGGACGAACTGGGCAAGGAAGAGGTGTTCATCCATGCCCAGAAGGACCAGAACACTCAGGTCAACAACAACCAGTCTCTCACCGTCGGTGTTGATAGGACCCAGAGCATTGGCCAGGACGAGTCCGTTGCCATCGGCCGCAATCGCCTGCGCGTGGTGAAAGCCAACGACACCCTGAAAGTCGGCGGCGGCAAAAACGACCTCATCGCCGGCGACTACGAGATCGAAGCAGGCAACACCCTGCGCCTCAAGTGCGGCAAGACACTGATCGAGATGCAGGCCAACGGCACGCTCAATATCACCTGCGAGACCTTCAACCTCACCGGCCAACAGACCGGACAGATCAACACGCCCGCAGCGAAGCTCGACCTCAACCCTGAGGGCGGAGCGGCAGGTGCCGCAGCGGATGGACGCGATAGCAGTGCACTGAAAGCCGATGTGGATGGGCATTTCAAGTAGCTGCTTGCACTTGCCCGTACGTAAAGACCTCCTGAAAGGACTCCCGCAATGACGGAATACCTGACTCACGACCTGATCCTCAATCTAGGCGAGGAAGCACCTGAAGACCTCACGCTCAACATGCTGCGCTTTCGTGCCCGAGACACCACGTTGGTAATGGCGCGCAGCCCCGTCGCCAATGACAAGACCCTGGACCAAGCCATCGATGACCAACTGCGGATGCTGCGAAAAAAGTCCGGGGCAATGACCATCACACCCACGAAGATCGCGCGTTTGGGGGGCGGTGAACACTCCGTCGAAGCCCGCGAAATGGCCATTGAATTCAAGGTGGGGGACAAGCCCAATTTCCAGCTCCAGGCCGCCTGCATGATTCCAGGCCAGCACCGGCTGCTGGTGATCAACTACAGCAAGCCAAGCCCTTTGAGCAGCGACGACATCGAGCACTGGCGCGCAATCAAACAAGAGCTCCGATTCACCTGACCCCTTCACCACCCAGGTCAACCTCATTCAGAACTTCTGGAGTTTGCAAGCCATGGCGCAGATCGTTCACGCCGCCCGCATGGGCGATGAAATACTGCATCCGTCCCTGATCGCCGAAATGGTCAGTGCAGTTGCAGAGGCCGTCATTTATGCCGCAGCCACCGCCGCCGTGGCTGCCGCTATCAGCCTGGCCGTTGTCGGTACTGTCGCGACGGGGGGCGCAGCTGGCATCGCCATCGCCGCCGTTGCGGGGGTGGCGGTCGGTGCGATGAGCACCCTTTCGGTCGGTGAAGACCAGACTGTCGGCGATGCCATCTCCCGCTTTTGCGACAGCCTTGGCAACAGCGTGGATGCACCCGACCCCTATGGAAAGATCGAAAGCGGGTCACACAACGTGTTCGTCAACAGCAAGCCCGCCGCTCGCGCAGCCGGTATCACAGGGCCGCCAGGAGGGGGAGCGGCCGACGCAGAGCAAGCAGAGCCTTCGATTCTGGAGAACGTGGGTTCCATGGCCATGGCGGCGGTGCCCTACCTGCTCCCGGTGGTGGGGCTGGGCATGGCGATACGCGACATCTTCAATCCGCCCGTCACCACGCCAAAGGACCCCGGCGCGGAATCCAAAGAGCAAGACAAGATTTCATGCAGCCGCCACCCGCCTTTGCCCGAAAACCATATTGCGCAAGGGTCGGACAAGGTCTTCATCAACGGCCAGCCTGCAGCGCGATCGGGTGACAAGACCACCTGCGACGCCACGATCGATGTGAATGAGAAGGTATCGCCAAATGTACGCATTGGCGGCGGGACGGCGACGGTTCGGGATATTCGCAATGGCAAGAGCAAGGTTGCGATGTTTACCGGGATCATTGCGGGGATACTCATTTCACGACGTTTTGGGCGCATCAAAGGTTGTAAATTGGGCAACCCCGTTGCGGTCGCCACGGGTAGCAAGTTCCAGGACGGTCCGGAGGATGTTGATTTCAACTTACCTGGCTTGCTGGGAATCCAATGGGCTCGTAGTTACGACAGTAGAGACTTACGCACCGGCGGCCTGTTCGGAAAGGGCTGGAGTGTTCCCTATGAAGTTGAACTGGTCCGCGTCCCGCATCCTGAAGGCGGCGAGTTGTGGATTTACGTCGATGAAGAAGGCAATCGCCTGGAACTCGGGCGCCTGCGCGCCGGCGATGCCTTTGTCAGTGTTGTGGACGGCTTGGCGTTCTTCCAGTTGGAGGATGGCCAAACAGTTGTCGAGGACATTCATGAGGGGCGCTACAAGGTTTTTGATGTCGACCCGCACGAGCCCAGTCGTTCAAGACTCATCAGGCTGAGCGACCGCAATCTCAATTACGTAGATGTGCTTTACGACAAACAAGGTCGCCTTCAAGCACTCTATGACAAGTACGGCCAGACGGTTGTCCAGCTTCACTATGATGCTGCGCATACAAGGCGCGTATGCAAGGTGTCGCGGCTCTTCCTGTCAAATAACGGTGAGCCCGTTATCGAGCGGAACGAGCTGCTGGTCAGCTACAGCTATACCGACAGTGGCCAGTTGCAAGAAGTTCTGGATGCAACGGGCCAGGTGGTGCGTAACTTCGGTTATACCGAAGAGGGCTATCTGAAGCGTCACCAACTGGCCAGCGGCGCCGTCCGCGAGTACGAGTGGGAGCGCTACACCATCCCTGAAAAACGCCCTTTGCCTGTAAAAGCAAATGGCACACCCTATCGCCTGCCACCGTTACTTGAACCGCAACCTGACCACGAATGGCGGGTGGTTCGCCACTGGGGTAGCGATGGGGAGGAGTACAAGTTCGAGTACAACCTCGAAGAAGGCGAAACCCTCGTAACAGACGGACTGGGACGTATAGACCGCTATTTCTGGGGCCCGCTGTACGACGTTTACAAGCACGTCGATGCACTTGGGAACTGCTGGCAAGCAGAGATCGTCGCCGGCCAGTTGGTCAAACGAACTGATCCACAGGGCGGCGAGTGGCAATACAGCTATGACGATATCGGGCGTCTGATCGAGACACGTGACCCGCTTGGGCGAAGCGAACGCATAAGCTATCTGCGCCACTGGGCTTTGCCCGTTCAGGTCACAGACGGAGCAGGACGTACCCGGCGCTGCGGCTACGATGCTCATGGCAATTTGCTGTGGGAGCAGGACCCACTGGGCCGGAGCACACAGTATCAATACAACCCGGAAGGTCGTGTTACCCGCGTCACCGATGCCCTCGAAAAGACCAAGCACCTGGGTTGGAACACCCGTGGCCAGTTGCTCAGCTATCGCGACTGCAGCAACAACCAGACGCTGTACCACTACGACTTGCATGGCCGCCTGAGCGAAAGCATCAATGCCCGCGGAGAGCAGACCCACTTCCGCTATGACGCTCGCGGCTATCTCATAGAAAGCGAACGACCCGATGGTCGTATCGACCGCTACGAAGTTGATACCGCCGGCCAGCTGACGCGCTACATCGATCCTGCGCAAAAGAAGCTGCAATTTCGCTACGACCGCAGCGGGCGTATGGTCGAACGGCTGGACGCCATGGGTCACAGCGTAAGATTTCGCTATGACGCCTACGGCCGACTGCTACAGCTCACCAACGAGAATAATGAGTCGTATCGCTTTGGTTGGGACAAGCTGGACCGCCTAATCGCGCAGGAAGACCTGGATGGCAGTGGTCGCATTTATGAATACGACGTGCTGGATGGGGTCACCAGCCTCACCCACGTGCCCTCTCTCCATGAACAAGCGCCTTTGTCCGAGAACGCCCCAGCAACTCGAACAACGCCGATTCGCCACGACTTCGAACGTGATGCCGTCGGCCGCCTGCTGAGCAAGCGCACCGAGGATGGCATTACCGACTACAGCTACAACACCGCCGACAACCTGTTGTCCATCACTTTCACAAATAATCAGGGTGAAGAACAGCAGCTTGAATACACCTACGACCCCGCAGGGCAACTGTTGAGCGAAACTAGCAGCGCCGGGCTGTTGCAGTATCTCTACGACGAGTTGGGCAATCTGCAGACGCTCACCCTCCCCGATCAACGCAATATCAATTACCTCTACTACGGCAGTGGGCACCTGCACCAGATCAATCTGGACGGCCGGGTCATTAGTGACTTTGAGCGTGATGCCGAGCATGACGAAGTCATGCGCACCCAAGGCAACCTGATTACGCGCACCCGTTATGACAAAAGCGGGCGCTTGAGTGGCAAGGCAATCCACTACCGCGATGCCCCCGCTGAAGTTTTGCCATTACTGGACAAAACCTATCGTTATGACGCCAGCGACAACCTTGTCGCCGAAGTGCTGACTCAGACCCAGCGCAAAGGCATGTCCTGCGCTGCCAGTGATGAAGATGCCCACCTCGAACAGGTCATCGGTCGCTTTCACAACCAACCCCATACGGGTAGGAGCTACACAGGCAGCAATCGGTATGGCTACGATCCCAACCAACAACTTCAAACCGTCCAACAGGCACGTCTCAACTGGCAGGCGACACAGGTCGAGGATTTCAAGTACGACAAGGCAGGAAACATGTTCGACGGGCCAAAGCTCAACGGACTATTGGAGCACAACCGTGTCCTCGCCTATCAGGACAAGCGCTACCGCTACGACCGCTTTGGCCGCTTAAGTGAGAAGCGAATCGGTAGCCATCGGTTGCAGCGCTTCGAGTATGACGCCGAACATAGGCTGGTGTGCCTGGAGCAGGAGAGATATGGTGAGGTTGAACGCATTGTATTCTCCTACGACCCGCTGGGGCGACGGGTCAGCAAGGCGATCTACAAGCCAGGCGAAGCTGAGCCATTATGCCGGACGCTGTTTCACTGGCAGGGATTACGCTTGCTACAAGAAGTACAGAGCTCACTGCCCACCCTTTATATCTATGCGAGCCCTAACAGCTATGAGCCACTAGCACGTATAGACGAGAATCTGAATGAAGAAGAAATACGGCATTTCCACTCCAACTTGGCCGGGTTGCCCGAACAGTTAACGGATGAAGATGGTCATACATTGTGGCGCATCGATTATCACGGTTGGGGAGCCACACGAGATGAATGGCGCAGTCCACAGCAAGAGCGCGAGCAGAATTTGCGATACCAAGGTCAGTACCTTGACCGAGAGACGGGGCTACACTACAACACGTTCAGATTTTATGATCCAGATGTGGGAAGGTTCACCACACCGGATCCTGCAGGGTTGGCAGGTGGAATAAACCTCTACCAGTACGGCCCCAACACCGCCGCATGGATCGACCCTCTGGGGCTTTGCCGCCGGGGGAATACACTAACGAAACGTCACATGGATCAAATTAGAGATCAGTTCTTACGTGACAATAAACTCTCACCTATGTCGCATACTCAAGGGGGACGACAGACAGGGACTGGCATTGAACTTAGAGAGACATACTTAAAGCCTCTACCTGGAGGATTAGGTCGGAAGGGAGGTTCATATACAGACATGACATTCACTGATGCCAAGGGCCGAACCGTATACATTCAAACAGTGGACAAAGGGAAAATCAACGGAATGTCACAACGCGAATGGGATAATGCCATCCGAATCACGAAACAAGACCCTAGCGCTATCGTAATCACCATCGTCAAAGGGAAAATTACCAGCCCAGGATCTTTAGACACCACCAACATGCCAGTCGGGCAAATCATAATAAGGTAATCAATAATGGCCAACAAAACACCAACACTCCTAGTATTTATGACGAAAGCCGATGAACTTAGCTTCTCCAAAGAACTGCTATCTCAACTTCCCGAGATAACATTTATCGAGACAGGAAAATGGGAGGAGCGATCACCCAAAATGATGCCCACGTTAAATGAATGCCACAATGACAGCCCACAGCACTCCATATGGAACAAACTAATACTACCAGAGCACATATACAGCAAAAATTATATATTCCCCAACGAGGATAGAAACTCCTACTTCGGGGCGACGATCGGCCCTGGTCTCATCCAGTACATCAGACCCAACATAGCAGACTACGATCCCACCTGCCTTCGAAATGGAAGACTATCTGCTTCATACGACCCCAAGAAAGACCCGGCAACCGATTTGTTTGTAAAAACAGTATTTAAGATAGCTAGGAAGGGAGCGATGCAACTTTTTTCAATTGACCGCAAAAGCGGCAACATTTCCGAAAAACCAGAAAATAATTTCCTTGCATGGCCAGACGCTGCTAGTTATTACAGCGGACAAAATGGAAAGTACCTCACGAATAACGCCTTTGCATATTTCGTAGCAAGTAAAAAGCAACCCGATATCAAATAACCCTAACGAGTTCAGGAAAAGCATCTCATGACGACAACAGTTGTCACCTCAAAGCAGCGCCTAGGGCATGTACTCACCAGTAAATATGTTCAGAGTGCGCCTAGGCCTTGCCCCAAGAATTCGAGTCAGAGAGTTTCATTTCAAAACCCAAGAGGAAAGAAATAGAAACGTCTCGATCGAGCTATACCACCGCCACTGACCTCAACGCGACGGCAAACACATTCACACCCCATACAACCTTGAAAAAGTAACAGCTTGGAAGCATGCAGCCAAAGATCCCTGCAGACACCCAGGGAGTGAGTTAATTGAGGTATTGCGAGATCTAATAATTACAAAGGATTTTAAATGAAACTTTCCGAACTTATGCAGTCCGACACCTACACTACCTTCCTTGACGACTTAGACAAGCACATCCCTGAGAAAATAGATAGAAGCTCAAAAGTTCACAAACCCATTATAAATCTAATGGAAAAATGGATGCAACATGCCTCGCTTTCTTGCGAAGATTTGCTGCACGCCATATCAAACCACCAAAAACATTTAATTGCTTACATCATAAAAAAACAAGCCACCTACAGAGAGCCAAATGGAGGCAGAGACAATATAATCAATCACGCCCCCAAGGTAAATTTCCCAATCGGCCACACTATTGAATACTACATAATATCGAAGAGAAAAATCGAACTACCAGAATACATAATAAAGATCCGAATACCCTACCCCAGACAATACGCAAGGGAAATTGAAAGAATATTCACTGAAACCAAGCCCTCATGACCAAAGTTGCTGTACCGGGAAAATTCTAACAATTTTCCCCGAGCTGCAATAAGCAACTTCTTGACGCAGCAAAGTCGATTTTCAGGCATCGATCGCCTCCAAACCAGGGCTTTGCCCTAGTTCGTGGATGCTGCAGGCGCCCCCACCTTCAGCCGGTAGCTGCTGGGCTTGATGAAGAAGATCGGAGACCACACCTCACACCTCGTCCGAATATTCACAACGCTTAGCCATCACAGAATGCCTTTCCGTCGATGCGGGGGGACTCTACAAAGTTTCAGCGTTCGAGGGGCGGTGATTGGGTTTCTTGGGATTTCGTACAAAGCCTGGAAAGGCCCGAATGCCCGCGGATCCTGATGGATCTGACTGAAACGAAAAAAGACGCCGAAGCGTCTTTTTTCAATGATTTACAGACTTCCATGAAACCCTGTAAATCTATATTTGGAGCGGGAAACGAGACTCGAACTCGCGACCCCGACCTTGGCAAGGTCGTGCTCTACCAACTGAGCTATTCCCGCGTCGTGATGGGTGCCATTCTAGCGATTTCTAAAACAGCGTCAACCCCTTGATTCAAAAAAACTTTTATTTCTGCTCAGAGCCTTCGCGCAGGTGCGGCCAGGCGGCCAGCAGGTAGTGCACCATCGACCACAGGGTCAGCCCCGCCGCCACCAGCAGCAGCGCGTAACCGAGGATTACCCAGAAGGTCACCGCTGGCGGGTTGCCCAGCAGGATCACCAGCGCGAGCATCTGCGCCGCGGTTTTCCACTTGCCGAGGTTGGACACCGCCACATGCGCCCGCGCGCCCAGCTCGGCCATCCACTCGCGCAGCGCCGAAACCACGATCTCGCGGCCGATGATCACCGCGGCCGGCAGGGTCAGCCAGAAGTTGGCGTGGGTCTGCACCAGCAGCACCAGGGCCACCGCCACCATCAGCTTGTCGGCCACAGGGTCGAGGAAGGCACCGAACGGCGTGCTCTGCTGCAGGCGGCGCGCCAGGTAGCCGTCCAGCCAGTCGGTGGCGGCGGCAACGGCGAACACGCTGCTGGCGGCCATGTAGCTCCAGTGATAGGGCACATAGAACAGCAGGATGAAGATCGGGATGAGCAGGACGCGTAGAACGGTGAGCAGGTTTGGAATATTCATCGGTACGACTGGCCGCAAGTTGAGCCCGCATTCTACTCGCTATGCAGGCTGGCATAAATCGACTCGGCAAGCTTTTTACTGATGCCGGGTGCTTTGGCGATTTCATCGACACTGGCGCGGTTGAGCTCCTGCAGGCCGCCGAAATGTTTCAGCAGGTCGCGCCGGCGCTTGGGCCCGACCCCGGCCACATCCTCCAGGCTGGACACCCGGCGGGCCTTGCCGCGGCGGGCGCGGTGGCCGGTGATGGCGAAACGGTGGGCCTCGTCGCGGATCTGCTGAATCAGGTGCAAGGCCGGTGAGTCGCCCTTGAGGGTGAACTCATGGTGCACGTCGTTCAGGTACAGGGTTTCAAAACCGGCCTTGCGCGTCACGCCCTTGGCCACGCCAAGCAGGGTCAGGTCGCTGAAGCCCAGCTCCTGCATCACGTCACGGGCCATGTTCAGCTGGCCTTTGCCGCCGTCCACCAGCAGCACATCGGGCAGCTTGCCCTCGCCATCCTTGATGCGCCCGTAGCGGCGGGTCAGGGCCTGGTGCATGGCGGCGTAGTCGTCACCAGCGGTGACGCCTTCGATGTTGAAGCGGCGGTAGTCGGACTTGAGCGGGCCTTCGGGGCCGAACACCACGCAGCTGGCCACGGTGGCTTCGCCGCTGGAATGGCTGATGTCGTAGCACTCCAGGCGCTGCGGCACCTCGTCCAGGCCCAGCACCTCGGCCAGGGCCTCGAAACGTGCGGCCATGTGCTGGCGGTTGGCCAGGCGGGCATTGAGCGCCTGCTCGGCGTTGGTCACCGCCAGCTGCTGCCAGCGGGCGCGGGTACCGCGTACCCGGTGGCTGATGGTCAGCTCACGGCCGCGCAGGGTCTGCAGGGCTTCGCTGATGGCGGCGAAGTCTTCGTGCACCACGTTGACGATCAGTTCACCCGGCAATTCACGCTCGGCATTGCCCAGGTAGTACTGGGAAAGGAACGCGGCCATCACTTCGGCCACCTCCTCCTCGATGCCTACCTGCGGGAAGAAGTTCTTGCTACCCAGCACCCGCCCGCCGCGCACGCTGATCAGGTGCACGCAGGCGCCGCCGGGGTTGACGAAGGCGGCGATAACGTCGACGTCGCCGCTGCCGCCTTCGATGTACTGCTGGTCCTGGACGCGGCGCAGCAAGGCGATCTGGTCGCGCAACTCGGCGGCCTTCTCGAAATTGAGGGCCATGGCGGCCTTCTCCATCTCGGCATTGAGCTCGTTGCCCAGTTGCTGGCTACGCCCTTCGAGGAACATCACCGAGTGGCGCACGTCCTCGGCATATTCCTCGGCGGTCACCAGGCCTGTGCAGGGCCCTTTGCAGCGTTTGATCTGGTACTGCAGGCATGGCCGGGTGCGGTTGGCGTAGTAGCTGTCTTCGCACTGGCGCACCGAAAATGCCTTTTGCAGCAGGCTGAGGCTTTCGCGAATGGCGCCGGCGCTGGGGTACGGGCCAAAGTAGCGGCCCTTGGCCTTCTTCGCCCCACGGTGAATGCCCAGCCGCGGAAACTCGCCGTCGGAAAGGAACACGTAGGGGTAGGATTTGTCATCGCGCAGCAGGATGTTGTACGGCGGCCGCCACTCCTTGATCAGGTTCTGCTCCAGCAGCAGCGCCTCGGTTTCGTTGGCGGTGATGGTGGTTTCGACCTGGGCGATGCGGGCCACCAGCGCGGCGGTCTTGGGCGCCAGGCCGGTCTTGCGGAAATAGCTGGCCAGGCGCTTCTTGAGGTTCTTGGCCTTGCCCACGTAAAGCAGCCGGGCTTCGCCGTCGAACATCCGGTAGACGCCCGGGCGACCACTGCAGGTAGCCAGGAATGCGCTGGCATCGAAAACTTGGGACATGAGGTTTTACAGGCTTGCGTCGACCATACCGTGGCGAACGGCCAGCAAGGTCAGTTCGACGTCGCTGGTGACCGAGAGTTTTTCAAAGATCCGATAACGGTAAGTATTGACGGTCTTGGGCGAGAGGCACAACTTGTCGGAGATGATCTGCACTTTCTGGCAGCCGACGATCATCAGGGCAATCTGGATTTCCCGCTCCGACAAGGCATCGAACGGCGAGCCCTGTGGCTGGAATGGCTTCAGCGCCATCTGCTGGGCAATCTGGGGGCTGATGTAGCGCTGGCCGGCGAAGGCCAGGCGGATGGCCTGGACCATTTCGTCAAGGCCGGCACCCTTGGTCAGGTAGCCAGCAGCGCCGGCCTGCAGCAGGCGCGTGGGGAACGGGTCTTCCTCGCACACGGTCACGGCAACCACCTTGATGTCCGGGTGGCTGCGCAGCAGCTTGCGGGTGGCCTCCAGGCCGCCGATGCCGGGCATTTTCACATCCATCAGCACCACATCCGGCTTCAGTTCACGGGCCAGCCTGAGCGCCGACTCGCCCGAATCGCCCTCACCCACCACCTGCAGGCCATCGATGTCGGCCAGCATGCGTGTAATACCGGTTCGTACCAGATCGTGATCGTCGACCACTAAGACCCTAATCAAGCACACACCTCGTCAGCAGGGCGATTGGATCCCGCCACCTTAACAAAATTTTTCACGGCGGACCTAACGCATTCCTTCTGTCAGAAACACCTGACGTTCAACCGTAAGCGGCCTCACTGTCTGCCGGGATTTGTCGTTGTTGGTCAAACGCCGCAACAAGTGCCAGAGTGCCGCCTGATCGTCGCACGACAACTGCCGGAAAGCCCCCAGCAAACCGGACTCATCGGCGCTCAACCCCTCGAGCGGTGCCGGGGTGCGGATACCGCTGAGCACATAGAGTGCATCCACGCCCCGGGTTGCCAATGCCGCAAGGTAATCGACCCGCGGCGAGCGTTCACCACTCTCGTATTTGCCCTGGGCATTGGGTTCGACCCCGCCGATATCGCCAAACACGCGCTGGGTCATCCCCAGACGCTCACGCTCTTCCCGCAGCCGCGGACCGATTCCATTCATGGGGGGCTCCTTATCCCTGATCACACTCATGTACGGCCTACCCACCTGCAGGCGGCCGTGAACGCCGGAGTTCACTATGCCGATGCTCACCAGTCGCGACAAGCCATCATTGAGCTATTAGTCGATCGTGCGCTGCATGCGCACAAAGCAATCGTCCTCACCCATTTCGACGAAGCCGTGGCGCTGGTAGAGCACACGCGCCGGGTTGTTGCGAAACACCATCAGCCGCAACAGCGGCAGGTGCCGCTGGCGGGCCCACAGTGCCAACTGCTCCAGCACCCAGCTGCCCACCCCACGCCGACGGTGCTCGGGTAGCAGGTGCAACTCGCGGATGAACAACGCCTGGCGGTCCTGGCTGAGGCTGCAGAAGCCGAGCACGGCATCGCCTTCGGTCACCAGCCACTGCTCGCGCCAGCCCCAGGCTTCGTCGAAGGCTTCCTCTAGCCACAGCAGGTCGTATTCGCGGTAGTACGGCAGCATGGCGCGGCGCGTGAGGTCGCGGGCGAAAGTGCGGTGGGTGTCGTTGGCGGGGGTCAGTTTCAGGGACATCACATTTCAGACTCTTCGGTTTGCCAGGCCCGGCCCTATCGCCGGCAAGCCAGCTCCCACAGGTACGGCGATAGCCTTGAAGGCAGCGCTGTACCTGTGGAGCAACTGTCTTGTGTTGCCTGTTTTGGCCTCATCGCCGGCAAGCCAGCTCCCACAGGTACAGCGATAGTCTTGAAGGCAGCGCCGTACCTGTGGAGCAACTGTCTTGTGTTGCCTGTTTTGGCCTCATCGCCGGCAAGCCAGCTCCCACAGTTACAACGATCGCCTTGAAGGCAGCGCTGTACCTGTGGAGCAACTGTCTTGTGTTGCCTGTTTTGGCCTCATCGCCGGCAAGCCAGCTCCCACAGGTACGGCGATAGCCTTGAAGGCAGCGCAGTACCTGTGGGAGCTGGCTTGCCGGCGATAGGGCCAGTACAACGAATACCAATCATTGGGCGTAGCACACGGGCGAACTGCCGGGCCCACGGCGATCCAGTTCGTCCTCCAGCCATTCAGCCAACACCCGGGCATTGTTGTGCTCGGTATCCTTGCCCGCATAAAGCAATGTCAGCGTGCCCTTTCCAGCCAGGTCCAGCAGCGGGTACCAGTGCTCGGGGTGGGCCGCCAGCTCTTGCTGGTAACGCTGGGTGAAGCCGGCGAAATCCACTTCACCCTGGTGAAACGCCTTGCGCAACTCATCCGAGGGTGCAACTTCGCGCAACCACTGCCCGTGCAGGTCTTCCTTGCGCTTGTTACGCGGCCAAAGGCGATCGACCAGCACACGCTGACCGTCATCTTGCTCAACCGCTTCGTAGACACGCTTGCAGCGAATCATGGTTTTCTCCTGCCACTACCGTCCGTCTTGAGCCTAGATAAATCATTGATCGAGGTCACGGCCGGGTTACGAATTGTTTCTATGCTCAAGGCCTTCGGCACCCTTGCCCCACCCCGACCGGAGCCACCATGGCAACCCCTTCACTGGCCAGCCTGCCGCAACTGGCCCAACGCGATGCCCGCCCGCAACTTGCCCACAAGCCCGGGCGAGCCACCCTGGTGTTGTTCTTCGGCCTGCTGCTGGCCGGTATCGCCTACACCGCCTGGAGCCTTAAGCAGGATGTGACGGCCAGCGGCACGGTAATCACCACGGTCACACCATTCCTGCTGCTGGGCCTGGCGTTGCTGATTGCCCTGGGCTTCGAGTTCGTCAATGGCTTCCATGACACCGCCAACGCAGTGGCCACCGTCATCTACACCCACTCGTTGCCTGCCCCCGTCGCCGTGGTCTGGTCCGGGCTGTGCAACTTCCTCGGTGTGCTGCTTTCCAGCGGCGCGGTGGCGTTCGGCATCATCGCCCTGCTGCCGGTGGAGCTGATTCTGCAGGTCGGCTCCTCGGCCGGCTTCGCCATGGTCTTCGCCCTGCTGCTGGCAGCGATCATCTGGAACCTCGGCACCTGGTGGCTGGGCCTGCCGGCCTCATCCTCGCACACCCTGATCGGTTCGATCATCGGCGTGGGCGTGGCCAATGCGCTGATGCACGGGCGCGACGGTACCAGCGGCGTGGACTGGGCCCAGGCCAGCAAGGTCGGTTATGCCCTGCTGTTCTCGCCACTGCTCGGCTTTGCCTGTGCCGCCCTGTTGCTGCTGGCCCTGCGCGCGCTGGTCAAGCGCAAGGCGCTGTACCAGGCGCCGGAAGGCCAGACACCACCACCGTGGTGGATTCGCGGCGTACTGATCCTGACCTGCACCGGGGTGTCCTTTGCCCACGGCTCCAACGACGGCCAGAAAGGCATGGGCCTGATCATGCTGATTCTGGTTGGCACCCTGCCGATGGCTTACGCATTGAACAAGACCATGCCCAATGAACAGGCCTTGCAGTTTTCCGCAGTCGCCGAGGTAACCCGCCAGGCACTGGTGCGCGGCGCCCCGCAAGCAGCACCGGCCGACCCACGCCAGGTGCTGACCACTTTCATTGCCGAGCCCAGAGCCAACCCGCAACTGATACCGGCGCTGGCGGCACTGGCCGGCATGATCGGCGAAGAGGTCAAAGGTTATGGCTCGCTCAAGCGGGTACCGGCCGAAGCCATGGCCAACGTGCGCAACGACATGTACCTGACCAGCGAAGCCATCCGCCTGATCGAGAAGAACCAGCTGGTGGTGTTCGATGCAGGCACCCGTAGCCAGGTGCTGCTGTTCAAGACCCAGCTGGACGACGCCACCCGCTACATCCCGCTGTGGGTGAAAGTGGCCGTGGCCATCGCACTGGGGCTGGGCACCATGGTCGGCTGGCGGCGCATCGTGGTGACGGTAGGCGAGAAGATCGGCAAGGCCCACCTCAGCTATGCCCAAGGGGCTTCGGCCGAAGTGGTGGCAATGTGCACCATTGGTGCGGCGGACATGTTCGGGTTGCCGGTGTCGACCACCCACGTGCTGAGTTCCGGGGTGGCCGGGACCATGGTGGCCAACGGGTCGGGCATACAGAAGCGCACGCTGGTCAACCTGCTGATGGCCTGGGTGCTGACCTTGCCGGCAGCGATGCTGTTGGCCGGCAGCCTGTACTGGCTGCTGCACCACATTTTCTGAACCTGAAGTCAGTTTCGCCTTCACTGGCCCTATCGCCGGCAAGCCAGCTCCCACAGGAACACCACAGGCCTCAAGCCCTGTGCATTACCTGTGGGAGCCGGCTTGCCGGCGATAGGGCCCTTACAGCCAACATCAACCTGGAATTTTCAGCCCGCGTTGCACGGCCGGCCGCTCGAGGAACGCCGCCAGCACCCGCTGCACTTCCTTGAACTGATCGAAGCCGACCAAATCTCGGGCGTTGTAACGCTCAACCAGGTTACGCACCCACGGGAAGATCGCGATATCGGCAATGCTGTACTCGTCGACCATCCATTCCCGGCCTTTCAGATGCCGGTCCAGAACACCGAGCAGGCGCTTGGACTCGTTGACATAACGATCCCGCGGGCGCTTGTCCTCGTATTCCTTGCCAGCAAAGAAATGGAAGAACCCGACCTGGCCGAACATCGGCCCGATGCCACCCATCTGGAACATCAGCCACTGCAAGGTCTGGTAACGCTGGGCCGGGTCCTGGCTGAGCAACTGGCCGCTCTTCTCTGCCAGGTACTGCAGGATCGCCCCCGACTCGAACAGCGGCAGCGGCCGGCCGCCAGGGCCATTGGGGTCGAGGATGGCGGGGATCTTGTTGTTGGCGCTGAGCGAGATGAACTCGGGGCTCAGCTGGTCATCGTTGTCGAAGCTGACCTTGTGCGGCTCATAGGCCAGGCCGATCTCTTCGAGCATGATCGACACCTTGACGCCGTTGGGCGTCGGCAGCGAATACAGCTGCAGGCGCTCGGGGTCTCTGGCGGGCCACTTGCGGGTAATGGGGAAAGCACTGAGATCGGTCATGATCAACCTTGCCTGGGGAATGAACCTCTCACTCTAGAGACATCCCCGGCCGCTGACCATCACCGACCACTCATCAGCACCGGCGGCTCAGGCCTGGCCGTGGGCCTTGAGCTTGAGCTTTTCGGTATCGACACGAACGAACACCGAGTCGGCAGTCACTGTCAGCACATCGTCGGCCCAAACTTCGCAGATCACCCGGGTCTTGCGCCCTACTTCACCTTCCACACGCGCCTTGAGCAACAATTCGACACCCATGGGCGTGGGCTTGAGGTAGTTCAGGCCAAGGCTGCCAGTGACACAGTCGATGCGCGGCAGGCTGCCCGCTTCGCGACCTTCGTTGCGGTAGTGGTAAGCCATTGCCGTCCAGTTGGAGTGGCAGTCGACCAGCATCGCCAGCAGCCCGCCGTAGACCAGGCCGGGCCAGCCGATGAAGGTGCTGTCGGGCGCGTGCCGGCACACCAGGTGGATGCCGTCGGCGTCCCAGTGGCTTTGCAGATGCAGGCCGCTGGGGTGGGAGCAACCGCAGCCGTAGCAGGTGCCGTCGGGTGCGGCAAGGGCCTGGAGGGAAAGGGGGTGGTCGTTCATACGCTTCCTGTGCTTATTGATATGGGGGGCGCGCAACGCCCCCACATTAAAGCAGAAACATCAGGCCGTCTGGGCAACCACCCTGGCGCGCCGCTGGGTCAGCGAAACCAGCAGGATAAACGCGGTCACCCCGGCGGTCATCAGCGTCTCGTAGCGGTAGGCATCGCTGAACAGCATGTAGCCCAGCACCATGACGATGGTGCCGATCACCAGCCAGGTCAGCCATGGGAACAGCCACATCTTCAGCTCCAGCGGCCGCCCTTCACGCTCGGCACGGGCCCGCATGCGCAGCTGCGAAACGGCAATCACCAGGTACACCAGCAAGGCGATGGCGCCGGTGGTGGACAGCAGGAAGCCGAATACCTTGCCCGGGAACACATAGTTGACGAAGCACCCGGCAAAGCCGGCCAGGGTCGAGAAGATGACCGCCACGGTCGGTACGCCAGAGCCGGAAATACGTTTGGTAACGCTCAGCGCCTGGCCACGGGCACCCAGCGAATAGAGCATGCGCGACGCAGTGTACAGGCCCGAGTTCATGCAGCTGGTCACGGCCACCAGCACCACGATATCCACCAGCAGCTTGGCGCCCGGCACGTTCAGCACTTCCAGCACGCGCTGGAACGAGCCCACTGCTTTCAGGCCCGGGTCGTTCCATGCCACCAGCGATACCACCAGGAAGATCGACGCCAGGTAGAAGATGGCGATGCGGTACACCACCAGGTTGGTAGCGCGGCGGATCTTGTCTTTGGGGTTGGCGGTTTCGTCAGCGGCAATGGTGACGATTTCGGCACCGAAGAACGAGAAGATGGTGATCAGCACGCCACCGAGCACGGTGCCGAAACCGTTGGGCATGAAGCCGCCGTTGTCCCACAACCGGCTGACCCCGGACACCTCGGCCAGCGGCCAGACGCCAAACACCGCCAGGCTGCAGACCACGATGAAGGCGATGATCGCCACCACCTTGACCAGCGCGAACCAGTACTCGAAGGCACCGAAGTTCTTCACGCTGA
Source organism: Pseudomonas sp. B13(2017) (assembly GCF_002113245.1). Classification (NCBI taxonomy): domain Bacteria; kingdom Pseudomonadati; phylum Pseudomonadota; class Gammaproteobacteria; order Pseudomonadales; family Pseudomonadaceae; genus Pseudomonas; species Pseudomonas sp. B13(2017). Next base: position 49,764 of record NZ_NEJX01000009.1, on the reverse strand, counting down.
TCAGGTTGGTACCCGACAGCATCAGCATGATCAGGAAGGCGAACAGCCACGACGGCACGCCAGGGAAGTAGGCATGCAGGATGTCGGCGCCGGCAATGGCCTCGACCGGAATGATCAGTACCCAGAACCACCAGTACAACCAGCCGATGGTAAAGCCCGCCCAAGGGCCGATGGCTTCGGAGGCATAGGTGGAAAACGAGCCGCTGTTGGGGTTGGCGATGGCCATTTCGCCCAGCATGCGCATCACCAGCAGGACCAGCAGGCCGGTCATGGCGTAGGAGATGAGGATGGCCGGGCCGGCGGTGGCGATGGCGTTGGAGGAACCGATGAACAGGCCGGCACCGATGATGCCGGCGATGGAGATCATGGATACCTGACGGGACGTCAGACCGTGCTGCAGGGAGCGCTGTTTGTTGTTGTGTAGCGAAGCCATGAAGAACCCTCGAATGGGTCGGCCGCAGCGGGGCGGCTGAAGACTGGAGCAGAATTCTTATAAATTTCTGATGTTCGTTGTTGTTGTTTTGCAGATGCCGGAAGCGGGTACTGACCTCCTCTTCGCACGACCGGTTGTAATCGTTGATCCAGGTCAGTATTAATCTATAGGCCGGGGTCAACAAACGACCTTTTCGAAACACATGATTCCGTTACGGAATGAACTCCTTCCTTTTTTGCTCGGTATTTGCCCGTCATGTCCAAACGCCTGATGCCTTCGACCACCGCCCTTCAGTGCTTCGAAGCGGCCGCCCGCCACCTCAGCTTCACCCGCGCGGCCCAGGAACTGCACCTGACCCAGAGCGCCGTCAGCAAGCAGGTGGCGCAGCTCGAGGACATGCTGTCGCACTCGCTGTTCCAGCGCATTCGCCGGCGCCTGCACCTGACCCCGGCCGGCGCGCTGTACCTCACCGAAGTGAACAAGATCCTCACCCAGATCGACATTTCCAGCCGCTACATCCTCAGCTACGGCGACGAGACCGAAGTGCTGCGCATCGCCACCCAGCCCACCTTCGGCGCGCGCTGGCTGGTACCCCGGCTGAAGGGTTTTGGCGACCGCTACCCGCGCATTCACCTGGATATCCGCAATGAGCTGGAGCCGTTCGACCTGGTGCAGGCCAAGGCAGACATTGCGTTTTTCTTCGGCCAGGGCACCTGGCCCGGGGCAACCTGCATCGAACTGTTCAGCGAGGAAGTGGTGCCGGTGTGCAGCCCGCAGCTGCTGGCCAACCACCGGTTCGACAGCGCCCAGGCGCTGACCGAACACCGCCTGCTGCAGTGCGTGTCGCGCCCGGAGGCCTGGCACGAATGGTTCCTGGGGCTGGGGCTGCATAGCCAGAACAGCTACCACGGGCCCCGCTTCGACACGTTCTACCTGTGCATCCGCGCGGCCATTGCCGGCTGCGGTATCGCCCTGATTCCGCGCTACCTGGTGGCCGAAGAGCTGAGCGAGGGCAAGCTGGTGGTGGCCTGGGATCACCCGGTGGCGAGCAATGGCCGGCACTTCATCGCCCATGCCGAGCATGCGGCCGAAGTGCCCAAGGTCAGGGCCTTCGTGCAGTGGATTCGGGAGCGGGTGGCCGAGGGGGATTGATTACTTCCTGCACTGGCCCTATCGCCGGCAAGCCAGCTCCCACAAGTACGGCACAGGTCTTGATGGCTGTGGAGTACTTGTGGGAGCTGGCTTGCCGGCGATAGGGCCGGAATGGCGGATACAAAAACCAGCTAGTTCAAGAATCCAGGGAATGACCGCAATCGAATAATTCGTTTGCGGAATAACCTGCCAACACGCTTGGATAATAAGAAATTCGAACAAAGGTCCGCGTGCCCATGAACCAGGAAAGTATCAGCCAATCCATTGCCATCGTTCACCCGATCACACTTTCCCATGGCCGTAATGCCGAAGTCTGGGACACTGACGGCAAACGTTACATCGACTTCGTCGGCGGTATCGGTGTACTCAACCTGGGCCACTGCAACCCGGCCGTGGTCGAGGCGATCCAGGCCCAGGCCGCTCGCCTGACCCACTACGCCTTCAACGCAGCCCCCCACGGCCCATACCTGGCGCTGATGGAACAACTGAGCCAATTCGTACCGGTCAGCTACCCATTGGCCGGCATGCTCACCAACAGCGGTGCGGAAGCTGCGGAAAACGCCCTGAAAGTGGCCCGTGGTGCCACCGGCAAACGCGCCATCATCGCCTTCGACGGCGGCTTCCACGGTCGCACCCTCGCCACCCTGAACCTCAACGGCAAGGTCGCCCCGTACAAGCAGCGGGTCGGTGAACTGCCGGGGCCGGTGTACCACCTGCCCTACCCCAGCGCCGACACCGGGGTTACCTGCGAACAGGCCCTCAAGGCCATGGACCGCCTGTTCAGCGTCGAGCTGGCAGTGGAGGACGTGGCGGCGTTCATCTTCGAGCCGGTGCAGGGCGAAGGCGGCTTCCTCGCCCTTGACCCAGCCTTCGCCCAGGCCCTGCGCCGCTTCTGCGACGAGCGCGGCATCCTGATCATCATCGACGAGATCCAGTCGGGCTTCGGCCGCACCGGCCAGCGCTTCGCCTTCCCGCGTCTGGGCATCGAGCCCGACCTGCTGCTGTTGGCCAAGAGCATTGCCGGCGGCATGCCGCTGGGTGCGGTGGTCGGGCGCAAGGAGTTGATGGCAGCGCTGCCAAAGGGCGGCCTGGGTGGCACCTATTCAGGCAACCCGATCGCCTGCGCAGCGGCCCTGGCCAGCCTGGCGCAGATGACCGACGAGAACGTCGCTACCTGGGGTGAGCGCCAGGAGCAGGCAATCGTGCGCCGCTTCGAGCATTGGAAGGCCTCGGGCCTGAGCCCGTTCCTCGGCCGCCTGACCGGCGTCGGCGCCATGCGCGGGATCGAGTTCGTCAATGCCGACGGCAGCCCGGCACCGGCGCAACTGGCCAAGGTGATGGAAGCGGCGCGGGCCAAGGGCCTGTTGCTGATGCCCAGCGGCAAGGCGCGGCACATCATCCGCCTGCTGGCACCGCTGACCATCGAGGCCGAAGTGCTCGAGGAGGGCCTGGATATCCTCGAGCAGTGCCTGGCGGAGCTGGGCTCCTGAGAGGAACGGGGGCTTAAAGACCCAGTTCCTGCGGGGTGAGCATGTCGGACTCGAAGGCAATCCAGCCGCCTTCGAGCTCGGCGTGGCCGTTGACGATCGGGCCGTAGTAGGTCAGGCCGTTCTCCAGGGTCACGCAGATGTGCGTGGCGTTCTTTTCGGGGGCTGCGAGCGTACCGACGAAATGCACCTTTTTCAGCGTTTCGGTCACCGCTTCCAGGCCAACGCGCATGTTGGGGTTTTCCGAGGCCTCGGCGTCGCCGCCACGGTCTTCGGCGCTGACGGTGATGGTGGCGATGTACGGGTACTTGGTGCTCAAGCGGGTTACCTCTGTGGGTGTGTAGGCGTATGGGCGCGTAGAGTACGGCAGGTGATCTCTATTGTCTCTACCGGCCTCTTCGCGGGCACGCCCGCTCCCACAGGTACTGCGCACGCCTTGGGCAATGTGCGGTCCCTGTGGGAGCGGGCGAGCCCGCGAAGAGGCCGGGCCTGCAAAAGGTGATCTGAAGGGCCCGATCTGTTAGGGTGCCCGCCGATGCACGCCACACCACACGAGGATCCCGAGTGAGCGCCGAAGAACCCCTGATCGCCGACCTGTTCGAGGTCGACAAACGCCTGTCCCTCAAGCCCGTGGTGGACTTCAACAGCTACCTGCGCAACGCCTTCGGCGAAGGCCCGTGCCGTTGCCATCGCTGCATCGAAGGTGGCGACCAAGGCACCTACAGCCACGCCCACACCTTCACCTTCGACGGCCGCCAATGGCACCGCCGCTTTGCCAGCACCTCCGGCAGCGACGTCGCCCAGGCCCTGAAAAAGGCCTGGCTGTCGTACACCAAGGCCGATCTCAACCTGATCGGCGCACTGGACCTGGCCACCCTCAAGACCTTCACCGAAGCCGCTCTGCACACGCGCCTGCTTGCCCTGTTGCCTGCCAGCGGCCTGGCCCGCGAAGTGGATGGCCAGTGGCTGCTGCAAGCCCAGGCCGACTGACGGCCCGGCGGTAAAGCAGGATTCTCCCGTTCTGCTACCGTGGGAGAATCCGCTCATCCGCAGGTAGTCCGCCATGGCCCGTACAACGCCCATCGAGCTGTACCGCAATATCGGTATCGTCGCCCACGTGGACGCCGGCAAGACCACGACCACCGAGCGGATCCTGTTCTACACCGGGGTCAACCACAAGATGGGCGAAGTGCACGATGGTGCCGCGACCATGGACTGGATGGCCCAGGAGCAGGAGCGCGGCATCACCATCACCTCGGCGGCGACCACTGCCTTCTGGCAGGGCTCGACCAAGCAGTTCGCCCACAAGTACCGCTTCAACATCATCGACACCCCGGGCCACGTCGACTTCACCATCGAGGTGGAGCGCTCGCTGCGCGTGCTCGATGGCGCGGTAGTGGTGTTCAGCGGCGCGGACGGGGTCGAACCGCAGTCCGAGACCGTATGGCGCCAGGCCAACAAGTACCATGTGCCGCGCCTGGCCTACATCAACAAGATGGACCGCCAGGGCGCCGACTTCCTGCGCGTGGTCAAGCAGATCGACCAGCGCCTGGGCCACCACCCGGTGCCGATCCAGCTGGCCATCGGCAGCGAAGAGAACTTCATCGGCCAGATCGACCTGGTGAAGATGAAGGCCATCTACTGGAATGATGCCGACCAGGGCACCAGCTACCGCGAAGAAGACATCCCTGCCGAGCTGCAGGCGCTGGCCGACGAGTGGCGCGCGCACATGATCGAGGCAGCGGCCGAGGCCAATGACGAGCTCACCATGAAGTTTCTCGATGGCGAGGAACTGAGCGTCGACGAAATCAAGGCCGCACTGCGCCAACGCACCATCGCCAATGAAATCGTCCCGACCATCCTCGGCTCGTCGTTCAAGAACAAGGGCGTGCCGCTGATGCTCGACGCGGTCATCGACTACCTCCCCGCCCCGTCGGAGATCCCGGCCATCAAGGGCACCGACCCGGATGACGAAGAAAAGCACCTGGAGCGCCACGCCGACGACAGCGAGCCGTTCTCGGCCCTGGCATTCAAGATCGCCACCGACCCTTTCGTCGGCACCCTGACCTTCGCCCGGGTCTACTCCGGCGTGCTCAGCTCCGGCAACGCGGTACTCAACTCGGTAAAGGGCAAGAAGGAACGCATCGGCCGCATGGTGCAGATGCATGCCAACCAGCGCGCCGAAATCAAGGATGTGTGCGCCGGCGACATCGCCGCGCTCATCGGCATGAAGGACGTGACCACCGGCGACACCCTGTGCGACATGGACAAGCCGATCATCCTCGAACGCATGGACTTCCCCGACCCGGTAATTTCCGTGGCGGTGGAGCCCAAGACCAAGGCCGACCAGGAAAAAATGGGCATCGCCTTGGGCAAGCTGGCCCAGGAAGACCCGTCATTCCGCGTGCGCACCGACGAGGAGACCGGCCAGACCATTATCTCGGGCATGGGCGAGTTGCACCTGGACATCATCGTCGACCGCATGCGCCGCGAGTTCAACGTCGAGGCCAACATCGGCAAGCCGCAGGTGGCCTACCGCGAGAAAATCCGCAACACCTGCGAGATCGAGGGCCGCTTCGTCCGCCAGTCCGGCGGCCGAGGCCAGTACGGCCACTGCTGGATCCGCTTCGCCCCCGGCGACGAGGGCAAGGAAGGCCTGGAGTTCATCAACGAGATCGTTGGCGGCGTGGTCCCACGCGAATACATCCCGGCTATCCAGAAAGGCATCGAGGAGCAGATGAAGAACGGCGTGCTGGCCGGCTACCCGCTGATCAACCTGAAGGCGGCTGTGTTCGACGGCTCGTACCACGATGTCGACTCGAACGAAATGGCCTACAAGATCGCCGCCTCTATGGCCACCAAGCAGCTGTCGCAGAAAGGTGGGGCGGTGTTGCTGGAACCGGTGATGAAGGTGGAAGTGGTGACCCCGGAGGAATACCAGGGTGACATCCTCGGCGACCTGAGCCGGCGCCGCGGGATGATCCAGGACGGTGACGAAACGCCGGCCGGCAAGGTGATCCGTGCCGAGGTGCCGCTGGGCGAGATGTTCGGCTACGCCACCTCGATGCGCTCCATGACCCAGGGCCGGGCCAGCTTCTCGATGGAGTTCACCCGTTATGCCGAGGCACCGGCGAGCATTGCCGATGCCATCGTCAAGAAGAACCGCGGGGAGTGATTCGTTCGCCTGTGCTGGCCTCTTCGCGGCTAAAGCCGCTCCCACAGGGAATGCATAACCCCTGTAGGAGCGGCTTTAGCCGCGAAGAGGCCAGCACAGGCAACAACCCTTCTCAATGCTGCTCCCCAGCCCGCTTCAGCAGCTTCTTGCAGCGCTCGGACAGATGCACCACCCGCAACTGCTTGCCCGCCCTCGCATACCGCTCCCGCAAGGTCTTCAACGCCGCAATCGCGGAATAATCGACAAAGCTCAGATGCTGGCAATCCAGGGTCACCTTGGCCGGGTCGTTAGCAGGGTCGAACTGGTTCAGGAACACCGTAGTCGAGGCAAAGAACAGCGTGCCATGCACCTGGTAATGCTTGCCCTCCTCTGCATCCTCATGGCTGTCGGCATACAGCTCCCGCGCATGCTGCCAGGCAAAGTTCACCGCCGCGATGACAATGCCGAACAGCACCGCCACCGCCAGGTCGGTGAGCACCGTCACCACGGTCACGGCAATGATCGCCAGCACATCGCTCAGCGGCACCTTGTGCAGCACCCGCAACGACGCCCAGGCAAAGGTCTGCTGCGCCACCACGAACATCACCCCGACCAGCGCCGCCAGCGGAATACGCTCGATCAGCGGCGACAGGAACAGCACGAACAGCAGGACCATCACCCCGGCCACCACACCCGACAGCCGGCCACGGCCATTGGAGCTGAGGTTGATCACCGTCTGGCCGATCATCGCGCAACCACCCATGCCACCGCACAGGCCGGAAACCATGTTGGCCGCGCCCAGTGCCACGCACTCGCGGTCCGGGTAGCCACGGCTCTCGGTGATTTCATCGGTCAGGTTGAGCGTAAGCAGGGTTTCCAGCAGGCCGACCATGGCCATCAGCACCGCATAGGGGGCGATGATCTTCAGGGTCTCGAGGTTCCAGGGCACGTCCGGCAGGGCCAGCTGCGGCAGGCCACCGGCGATGCGCGCCATGTCGCCCAGGGTGCGTGTGGGCAGGCCGAGCAGGTACACCAGCAAACCAACGCCAAGGATCGCCACCAGCGCTGGCGGCACCGCACGGGTCAACTTCGGCAGCACGTAGACCACCGCCATGGTCAGCGCCACCAGGCCGATCATCAGGTACAGCGGCGTACCGCCGAGCCAGTGCCCGCCCTCCTTGAAGTGCTCCAGCTGGGCCATGGCAATGACGATCGCCAGGCCGTTGACGAAGCCGAGCATCACCGGGTACGGCACCAACCGCACCAGCTTGCCCAGGCGCAGCAAGCCGAACAGGATCATCACCACGCCGCCCAGCAAAACCGTGGCCAGCAGGTACTGCGCACCGTGCTGCACCACCAGCGCAACGATTACCACCGCCATCGAGCCGGCGGCCCCGGAAATCATCCCCGGCCGACCACCGAACAGCGCCGTCAGGGTGCAGATGATGAAGGCGCCATACAGGCCCATCAGCGGGTTGAGGTGAGCCACCAGGGCAAAGGCGATGCACTCGGGCACCAGGGCGAACGAGGTGGTCAGGCCGGCGAGCACGTCGGCGCGAAGTCGGGCGGGTTTCATGGGCATCCTGTGGTGCAGTCCGGATGGACGGATCGAAAACAAGCGGGCGCGATGTTACGGAATTTGTCTGGCAGCGGCCACCGTTCAGCGCACCCGCTCCCGGCTTTGCACGGCCAGGTCCAGAGCGCGCTGCATGTCCAGGCGCGCCGAACGCCCCAGGTCGGGGTGGTTCAGTTGGCCGCCACGCTCAGACGGCAGGATCGGCGCCGTCAGGTCCTCGGCGTCCATCGCTTCGAAATCCTGCTCGGCGCCCAGGGTCAAGGCGCTGCGCCGCAACAGCATGCGCACCTGTTCGGGGGTCAGCGCCGGGTTGATCGACAGCATCGTCGCCACGGTTGCAGTCACCAGCGGTGTTGCGTACGACGTGCCACAATGCGCAGCGCCCGCACCCGGGCGAATGCAGGCCGCCGCACTGACATCCACACGCATGTCGATGTTGGAGCTATGGCGCTTGCGCACATGGCCAGGGTGTTCGACCGCCACTGACTTGTCACTGCGCTGGTGCCCGCCCACCACCAGCAATTGTTCGGTGATGAACGACGATGGCAGGCGATATTCATCGGTACCCGACCAGGACGCACCATTACCCGCCGAGTTGACCACCACCACATCAGGGTGCTCGGCGCGCAGCCACAGGAAGAACTCCTCGAGCAGTTCCTCATAGCCACTCATGGCCAGCCCGGAACGCACCAGCGAATCGACTTCGTCACCTTTGACATCGCGCGCCCCTACCCGATGGATGCCCCAGCTCCAGTTCAACACCCGCACCCCATCCTCGACCAGGTTCACCGATGCAGCGATGTTGGCGGTGATACCGGCATCCGAGTTGCGCTCGACAATCACCTCGAAGCCAGGACTGTGCTTGCCCAGCCTTGGCAAAAAGCCTTCATCCGGGTTCGCCAGGATACCGGCCACATGGTTTCCGTGGCTGCCTGGGCGGTCACCGTCGCGCGCATACAGGCACGTCTGCGCCTGCTCGCAGCGCCCTCGATAATGGCTGAAGCCTGGCGCGTCGAAGTCCACCTCTCGCTCGATCACCCCGACCCGCACCGGTTGCACCGGCAAGCTGGAAGCGGCAATTCGCCGCTGGTAGTAGTACAGCGCGTCCATGAAGCGGTTGGCGGCCCATTCATCCGCCTGATCGATGGCCAGGGCGTCGCGCCCGCTGCCTTCCTCGCCACGCTCCGGGGCAGTCTCCTCGACAATCACTGCATCCACGCTGACTTCACTGCCCATGCGCAGGATCATCGCGTCGCGCTGCACCAGGTCGCCCACCGGCAAGCGCAACTGGTAGACATTCAGCGGCGGTATGGCACCCACGACCTGGGCGCCGTACTTCCCGGCGATCCGTCGGGCTTCGCCGAGGCCATCATGTTTTTCCTCGATCAAAAGGCTTACCAGGTCCACATAGGTGGTGAGGCCATCCATGTTCTTCGCCACTTCATCAGGCCCGGCGGCCATAACATGGCTGCGCTGGCGGGTCAGCCAAACCGGGTTGCTGGTGCGCTCGCCGTCCTCCAGCCACAGCGGAGCACTGCGCAGGGCTTGTTTGGCCAATTTCAGCGTAAGCCGGTCACCTTGCCGCTCGAAATCGGCTGTCGGCAGCCGCACACCACCGAGCCAGACCGTCGGCAGCTGCGCCCCAAGCCCCTCGGCGCGCAGGCACCATTGCTGCTGGCCATCGCCAAACAGGTCGCCACAACGCTGCAGCTGTTTGATGCGCAACGAATCAGCTGCAGCCTCGGCACCAAGGCTGCAAAGCCATAACAACAGGATCAGACCACGCTTCATGCCATCAGCCCCACTCACTCCCTGTGAATGCGACTGACGGGAAAGATCAAAGGTTCAGCTATGGCGGACAGCCGTCTCGCCCCAGGTGCTTTCGTAGCCACTTCCCCATCATCGCCATGATCCAGACCCGGCAGGAAGTCAGTAAATTTGCCATCATGTCCATTCCACCTGCGGAGATCATGGACATGCCGCTACGCCCCCTATTCGCCGCCTTGCTGCTGGCCGCCAGCCTCACCGCCCAGGCCGCCACCGAGGTATTGCCGCTACAACACCGCAGCAGCGCCGAACTGCTGCCCGCCGCCCAGGCATTCATCGGCAAGGACGGCACGGTCAGCGCCTTCGAGAACAAGCTGATCGTCAACGCCAGCCCCGAGCGCATCGACGACCTGCGCACCCTGCTGCAACAGCTGGACACCGCACCCAAGCGCCTGCTGATCAGCGTCGACAACAACGACAGCAACTTCCAGGACAACCGTGGCAACGCACGTGTCATTCACTACGGCACCAGCAACCGTGATGGCGGCATGCAGCAGATTCAGGCCAGCGAAGGCCAGCCGGCGCTGATCCAGGTCGGCCAGAGCATCCCGATCACCAGCACCAGCACCGACGGCTACGGGCGCATCCAGAGCAATACCGAATACCGCAACGTGACCCAGGGTTTCTACGTCACGCCCAGCTTGAGCGGCGATACGGTTCGTCTGCAAATAAGCACCAATAATGACCGTATCAGCCAGGAACGTGCTGATGTAGTGAAAGTGCAAAGCACCGACACGACAATCACCGGCAAGCTCGGAGAATGGATCACCCTGGCCGGCTACAACCAGCAGAGCCAAGCCGACCGTAGCGCGTCAAGTCACAGTTACAGCACCCAACGGGGTGAAAACATGACTTTGCGTGTCAAAGTCGACCTTCTCGACTGATCCCAGGCAATTCAAGGCCTCGACCAAAGGCCTTGAAACTGACTGCCAAGTCGCATTAGACCAAAGATGTAGTAAGTGAAAAAAACCACTACAAAACATTTGACAGGGTCTTTTTCCCAAGGGCATGATGGCCTCGCTCCCGCTAATCAGGGGCCCTGGCAAGGGCCTTCGAGGCGCACTCCTCCCACCCCTGGAGGCGTCTCGTGTCTATACGGCCCACAAGGCGGTTCGACGGGATTGCGACTGCAACGAAGAAGTTGTCCCGAGGGACGGAAGCGCATCACCGCAGTACTGGCAATCGCGTAGCACCGCAGCAAGGCAACCACGAGCCAACCTGCCGGAGCGCCCTTTCGCCTGGCCTGCACACCCTTCCCCTTCGAGCCTTCGCGTTCGCCGCCGCACTCCTGCGAACAGGACAGCCGCCAGCTCCTGATCTGCTCCGAGCATCAGCACAATTACCCCAAGATCGATGCGACGAGGTTTATTTCCATGGCACTGACACGCGAACAGCAAATTGCAGCCCTCGAGAAAGACTGGGCCGAGAACCCGCGCTGGAAAGGCGTGACCCGTACCTACACCGCCGCTGATGTCGTTCGCCTGCGTGGCTCCCTGCAGCCGGAGCACACCCTGGCCCGCCTGGGTGCAGAAAAACTGTGGAAGCTGGTCACCGAAGGTGCCCACCCGTCCTTCCGCCCAGAAAAAGATTTCGTCAACTGCATGGGCGCCCTGACCGGCGGCCAGGCAGTGCAGCAGGTCAAGGCCGGCATCCAGGCCATCTACCTGTCCGGCTGGCAGGTTGCCGCCGACAACAACTCGGCCGAGTCCATGTACCCTGACCAGTCGCTGTACCCGGTCGACTCGGTACCGACCGTGGTCAAGCGCATCAACAACGCCTTCCGCCGCGCCGACCAGATCCAGTGGAAAGCTGGCAAGAACCCGGGCGACGATGGCTACATCGACTACTTCGCACCGATCGTGGCCGACGCCGAAGCCGGTTTCGGTGGCGTACTGAACGCCTACGAGCTGATGAAGAACATGATCGAAGCAGGCGCCGCCGGCGTGCACTTCGAAGACCAGCTGGCCTCGGTGAAAAAATGCGGCCACATGGGTGGCAAGGTGCTGGTACCGACCCAGGAAGCCGTGCAAAAGCTGGTGGCCGCGCGCCTGGCAGCTGACGTATCGGGCGTGCCGACCATTATCCTGGCCCGTACCGACGCCAACGCCGCCGACCTGCTGACCAGCGACTGCGACCCGTACGACCAGCCATTCGTGATTGGCGAGCGCACCCGTGAAGGCTTCTACAAGGTACGCGCCGGCCTCGACCAGGCCATCGCCCGCGGCCTGGCCTACGCGCCGTACGCCGACCTGATCTGGTGCGAAACCGCCAAGCCGGACCTGGACGAAGCCCGCCGCTTCGCCGAAGCGATCAAGAAGGAGTACCCGGACCAGATCCTGTCGTACAACTGCTCGCCGTCCTTCAACTGGAAGAAGAACCTGGACGACGCGACCATCGCCAAGTTCCAGCGCGAGCTGTCGGCCATGGGCTACAAGCACCAGTTCATCACCCTGGCCGGCATCCACAACATGTGGCACGGCATGTTCAACCTGGCGCATGACTACGCCCGCAACGACATGACCGCCTACGTGAAGCTGCAGGAGCAGGAATTCGCTGACGCCAACAAAGGCTACACCTTCGTGGCGCACCAGCAGGAAGTGGGCACTGGCTACTTCGACGACATGACCACCGTGATCCAGGGTGGCGCATCGTCGGTGACGGCACTGACCGGTTCGACCGAGGAAGAGCAGTTCCACTGATAGTGGGTTGCTGTTGAAGAAAGGCCCGAGGCTTGCTGAAGCCCCGGGCCTTTCTTTTTGGTCCGTACCACACCCTTCAAGGACAACAGGTTAGCGCCGAACATGTGGGAGCGGCCTTGCGTCGCGAAAGGGCCGCAAAGCGGCCCCCGCAATCTTGCGATGATGCACAAATTCCGGGGGCGCTTCGCACCCCAATCGCGACGCAAGGCCGCTCCCACAGGAGAAATCGCGCCTGTCGGTAGCACCTCAGTGCTTCATGCCCAGCTCCGCATCATCCATCAGCGCCTTGGCCATCGCGCTCAGATAGTGGGCGGCCCAGATCATCATCGGTTTCTCATCCATCAGGCCGGTGATGGTCAGTTCGCGCACATAGCCCATCAGCTCCGAGGACTGCTCGCGGGCATCCCGACAAGGAATGCCGGGCTCGATGCGGAACAGTGGGTGAGTACCGTTTTCACCTTGGTAGAAGGTGGTTTTGCCGACGGTGAACTGGGTATCTTCTGTTGTCATTGATCATTCCCCTGAAAACTCTCGACTGCCAGGGCCGGCCTCTTCGCGGGCTCGCCCGCTCCCACAGGTACTGTGCAAACCTTGAAGGCTGTGGTGATCCTGTGGGAGCGGGCGTGCCCGCGAAAGGGCCGGCCATGGCAACACATTAATCAGCCTTAGTGCAAAGTCCTGGGCTCGCCGGGCATCTGCACCTGAATCAATGCCGACTCAAGCAAAGCCCGCAGCGCCTCAAGCTCGTGCATCGAGGTCATCATCAGGATCGACGCCGAGGATTTGGGCTGCAGCAGCAAGGCCTGATGCACCACGGTCGCCGCGCACAGCGCGTAGTCGGTGGCCTGGATCAGGGTGTCTTCGAGGGAATGGGGGTTGTGGGGTGGATCGGGGACAACTTTTAGCATGACTCGCTCCTTTCTTTCCTGTTTGGCTACCATCCGCCCGCTGTCAAACGGTTGGGTGGCAGCTATGCGCGGGTTGACAGACCGGTGGAAAGAAAGAAAGACCGGCGCACGCGAGCGTGCCCACACGCACAGCCGCCATTGAGGCAAAGCGAGTGCACCTTCTTTCAATTCCGGCCTGTCAAAGCCGTGTCGTTGATGTGCAACGGCACGCCGAGACTAGAGCGCTGCCACAGCAGCCGCAACGGAAAAAAGGCGACAGGAGTATGTTTGGGAAATGGCCTACATGGAAGGGGACAAATCTGTTTTATGCCGCACTTCGGCAGCACCCGCACCGACCTATTCGCGGGTAAACCCGCTCCCACAGGGCCTGTGTAAGTCTTGATGACTGTGGTGATCCTGTGGGAGCGGTTTTACCCGCGAAAGGGCCGGTACAGGAGGAAGCAAAACCCACGATCAGGTCTATGCTTGAGGCAGCACAGCCGCAAGGACCGCCCATGCTTCGTCCAAGCCACCTGATGATTCTCGCCCTGGTCGCCGCCGCCCTCTATATATATGCACTGGCCAGCGACAACACCCTGCTCGCCCTGCTGGCGAAACCGTTCCCGGTACTGGCCCTGATCGCTTGGCTGCGCAGTGCTCCAGCCACACCTTATTGCCGCTGGATCACCCTCGGTCTGGCATTCTCGGTACTCGGCGACATCCTGCTGGCCATCCCCGCCGACCTGTTCGTGTTCGGCCTGGCCGCCTTCCTCTGCGCCCACCTGGCCTACCTGCGCGCCTATTGCAGCCAGACCCTGCGCCCAGCCCTGCCCGCACTGCTGCTGAGCGCCATCACCGGCATCACTTTGCTCGGCGTGCTGGCAAGCCACGGCCTCGGCCCGCTACTGATCCCGGTCGTGCTCTATGCCTTGGCCATCAGCGCCATGCTCTGGCGCGCCCTGGCCTGCGGCGGGCTAGCCGCGCTCGGCGCCTGCCTGTTCGTACTCTCCGACAGCCTGATCGGTATCGACCGCTTCGTCAGCCCGTTCCCCGCCGCGCCGTACATGATCATCCTCACCTACTGGCTCGGCCAGTGGGCGATCGCTTCATCAGCCAGTCATCGCTCAATCGATAAAGTATTGACCCAGAGCGGGGCAAGCGGCGTCGGAAGCTGCTAGAACAGGCGTTTTTCGCATTTGCAAGTAGGGGGAATCGCCAGATGAACTTTACAAGACGCAGAACAGGGGAAATATCAGGCATCAGGTCAAATGATATCAATTATCATTACGAAACTTGCAATTCGTTACCCGTCGCAAGAAACATAATTAACAAAACCGCACGCAATGCCCGAATCTCAAGGCTTTCAGCCAGTTACAAGCGGCTTTTGTACTTAATCCTACGAATAAATTTGCGACAGAAATTTTACTTGCACGGGGTTTACCCATAAAATCAGCGCGATTGATTCAGCTGCGACATTTGGTCACTGCATGTGCGACACCAAGTCGCCGCTCTACACTTATTTCAGACTGCAGAGCTGGGTCTCTGTATAAGGATCTCTAGCATGTCCGATTCGGCAGGACTCATCGCCCACAACTGGGGCTTTGCCATCTTCCTCCTGGGTGTCGTCGGCCTGTGCGCCTTCATGCTCGGCCTGTCCAGCCTGCTCGGTAGCAAGGCCTGGGGCCGCGCCAAGAACGAACCCTTCGAATCCGGCATGCTGCCCGTCGGCAGCGCCCGCCTGCGCCTGTCCGCCAAATTCTATCTGGTCGCGATGCTGTTCGTGATCTTCGATATCGAAGCCCTCTTTCTCTTTGCATGGTCTGTGTCCGTCCGCGAAAGCGGCTGGACCGGATTCGTCGAAGCACTCGTTTTCATAGCAATTCTGTTGGCTGGTCTTGTCTACCTATGGCGCGTCGGGGCACTTGATTGGGCTCCCGAAGGTCGCCGCAAGCGGCAAGCGAAGCTGAAACAATGAGGCTTTGGCATGCAATACAATCTCACCAGAATCGATCCGGATGCGCCCAACGAGCAGTACCCGGTCGGTGAACGGGAAACCGTCACCGATCAACTGCTGGAGGACCAGGTCCACAAGAACATCTTCATGGGCAAGCTTGAAGATGTGCTGCGTGGCGCGGTCAACTGGGGTCGCAAGAACTCCCTCTGGCCGTACAACTTCGGCCTGTCCTGCTGCTACGTGGAAATGACCACGGCCTTCACGGCACCCCACGACATCGCCCGCTTCGGCGCCGAAGTCATCCGGGCATCGCCGCGTCAGGCCGACTTCATGGTCATCGCCGGTACCTGCTTCGTCAAGATGGCGCCGATCATCCAGCGCCTGTACGAGCAGATGCTCGAGCCGAAATGGGTCATCTCCATGGGTTCGTGCGCCAACTCCGGCGGCATGTACGACATCTACTCGGTCGTTCAGGGGGTCGACAAGTTCCTCCCCGTGGACGTCTATGTGCCTGGCTGCCCGCCACGCCCTGAGGCTTTCCTGCAAGGCTTGATGCTGCTGCAGGAGTCGATCGGCCAAGAACGACGCCCGCTTTCCTGGGTTGTTGGTGATCAAGGTATTTACCGTGCCGAGATGCCAGCCCAGAAAGACCTGCGTCGTGAGCAGCGCATTGCAGTAACCAACCTGCGCAGCCCCGACGAAGTCTGATCCAGCGACCTGCCGCCCGCTCCCCTGGAGCCGGCGGCCTGGCTTCATTCTTAACGTTGACCCAAAGCGACCGAGACCATGACAGCGGACAACGCTATTTTCATTCCGCCCTACAAGGCTGACGACCAGGATGTGGTCGTCGAACTGCACAACCGTTTTGGCGCCGAAGCATTCGTCGCCCAGGAAACCCGCACCGGCATGCCCGTGCTGTGGGTCAAGCGCGAGCAGCTCAAGGAAGTGCTCAGCTTCCTGCGCGGCGTGGCCAAACCGTACAGCATGCTGTACGACCTGCACGGCGTCGACGAGCGCCTGCGCACCCAGCGCCGCGGCCTGCCAGCTGCCGACTTCAGCGTGTTCTACCACCTGCTGTCGATCGAGCGTAACAGCGATGTGATGATCAAGGTGTCGCTCAGCGAAGGCGACCTGAACCTGCCGACCGTGACCGGTATCTGGCCGAACGCCAACTGGTACGAGCGCGAAGTCTGGGACATGTTCGGCATCGACTTTGCCGGCCACCCGCACCTCAGCCGCATCATGATGCCGCCCACCTGGGAAGGCCACCCGCTGCGCAAGGACTACCCGGCCCGCGCCACCGAGTTCGATCCCTACAGCCTGACCCTGGCCAAGCAGCAGCTTGAAGAGGAATCGGCACGCTTCAACCCGGAAGCCTGGGGCATGAAGCGCCAGGGCGCCAACGAGGACTACATGTTCCTCAACCTCGGCCCCAACCACCCTTCCGCGCACGGTGCCTTCCGTATCGTCCTGCAGCTGGACGGTGAAGAGATCGTCGACTGCGTACCGGACATCGGCTACCACCACCGTGGCGCCGAGAAAATGGCCGAGCGCCAGTCCTGGCACAGCTTCATCCCCTACACCGACCGCATCGACTACCTCGGCGGGGTAATGAACAACCTGCCGTACGTGCTCGCGGTCGAGAAGCTGGCCGGCATCAAGGTGCCACAGAAGGTCGACACCATCCGCGTGATGCTGGCCGAGTTCTTCCGTATCACCAGCCACCTGCTGTTCCTGGGTACCTACATCCAGGACGTCGGCGCCATGACCCCGGTGTTCTTCACTTTCACCGACCGCCAGCGCGCCTACACCGTGATCGAAGCGATCACCGGTTTCCGCCTGCACCCGGCCTGGTACCGCATCGGTGGCGTCGCCCACGACCTGCCGCGCGGCTGGGACAAACTGGTCAAGGACTTCGTCGAATGGCTGCCCAAGCGCCTCGACGAGTACGAAAAGGCCGCCCTGCAGAACAGCATCCTCAAGGGCCGTACCATCGGCGTTGCCGCGTACAACACCAAGGAAGCCCTGGCCTGGGGTACCACCGGTGCCGGCCTGCGTGCCACCGGTTGCGACTTCGACCTGCGTAAAGCCCGCCCCTACTCCGGCTACGAGAACTTCGAGTTCGAAGTACCGCTGGCCCACAACGGCGATGCCTACGATCGCTGCATGGTCCGTGTCGAGGAGATGCGCCAGAGTATCCGCATCATCGACCAATGCCTGCGCAACATGCCGGAAGGCCCGTACAAGGCGGATCACCCGCTGACCACGCCGCCGCCGAAAGAGCGCACCCTGCAGCACATCGAAACCCTGATCACGCACTTCCTGCAAGTCTCGTGGGGCCCGGTCATGCCGGCCAACGAGTCGTTCCAGATGATCGAGGCGACCAAGGGCATCAACAGTTACTACCTGACGAGCGATGGCGGCACCATGAGCTACCGCACCCGGATCCGTACCCCGAGCTATCCGCACCTGCAGCAGATCCCTTCGGTGATCAAAGGCAGCATGGTCGCCGACCTCATTGCGTACCTGGGCAGTATCGACTTCGTTATGGCTGACGTGGACCGCTAAGCATGAACAGCACGCTTATCCAGACAGACCGTTTCGCCCTGAGCGAAACCGAGCGCTCGGCCATCGAGCACGAAATGCATCACTACGAGGACCCGCGCGCGGCGTCCATCGAAGCCCTGAAGATCGTCCAGAAGGAACGTGGCTGGGTGCCGGACGGCGCCATCCACGCCATCGGCGAAGTACTGGGCATCCCGGCCAGCGACGTCGAAGGTGTCGCCACCTTCTACAGCCAGATCTTCCGTCAGCCGGTCGGCCGCCACATCATCCGCGTGTGCGACAGCATGGTCTGCTACATCGGCGGCCATGAATCCGTGGTCAGCCAGATTCAAAGCGAACTGGGCATCGGCCTGGGCCAGACCACCGCCGACGGGCGCTTCACCCTGCTGCCGGTATGCTGCCTGGGCAACTGCGACAAGGCCCCGGCGCTGATGATCGACGACGACACCTTCGGTGACGTGCAGCCGGCTGGCGTTTCCAAACTGCTGGAGGGTTACGTATGACCATTACTTCCTTCGGCCCGGCCAACCGCATCGCGCGCACGGCCGAAACCCACCCGCTGACCTGGCGCCTGCGTGACGACGGCGAGCCGGTCTGGCTTGCCGAGTACGAATCGAAGAACGGCTACGCTGCCGCCCGCAAGGCGCTGGCGCAGATGTCGGCCGACGACATCGTGCAAAGCGTCAAGGACTCCGGCCTCAAGGGCCGCGGTGGTGCGGGCTTCCCCACTGGCGTGAAGTGGGGCCTGATGCCCAAAGACGAATCCATGAACATCCGCTACCTGCTGTGCAACGCGGACGAAATGGAGCCGAACACCTGGAAGGACCGCATGCTGATGGAGCAACAGCCCCATCTGCTGGTCGAGGGCATGCTGATCAGCGCCCGCGCCCTGAAGGCCTACCGTGGCTACATCTTCCTGCGTGGCGAATACACCACCGCAGCAAAAAACCTCAACCGCGCCATCGAGGAAGCCAAGGCCGCCGGCCTGCTGGGCAAGAACATCCTCGGCAGCGGTTTCGATTTCGAGCTGTTCGTGCACACCGGTGCCGGCCGCTACATCTGTGGTGAAGAAACCGCACTGATCAACTCGCTGGAAGGCCGCCGCGCCAACCCGCGCTCCAAGCCGCCCTTCCCTGCCGCCGTTGGCGTGTGGGGCAAGCCGACTTGCGTGAACAACGTCGAAACCCTGTGCAACGTCCCGGCCATCGTCGCCAACGGCAACGACTGGTACAAGTCGCTGGCCCGCGAAGGCAGCGAAGACCACGGCACCAAGCTGATGGGCTTCTCCGGCAAGGTCAAGAACCCGGGCCTGTGGGAACTGCCGTTCGGCGTCACCGCCCGCGAACTGTTCGAAGACTATGCCGGCGGCATGCGCGACGGCTTCAAGCTCAAGTGCTGGCAGCCAGGCGGCGCCGGTACCGGCTTCCTGCTGCCCGAGCACCTCGACGCGCAGATGTACGCCGGCGGCATCGCCAAGGTCGGCACCCGTATGGGTACCGGTCTGGCCATGGCGGTGGACGACAGCATCAACATGGTTTCGCTGCTGCGCAACATGGAAGAGTTCTTCGCCCGCGAGTCGTGCGGCTGGTGCACCCCATGCCGTGACGGCCTGCCGTGGAGCGTGAAGATGCTGCGCGCACTGGAAAAAGGCCAGGGCCGCGCCGAAGACATCGAGACGCTGCTGGGCCTGGTCAACTTCCTCGGCCCTGGCCGTACCTTCTGTGCTCACGCACCAGGTGCCGTCGAGCCGCTGGGCAGTGCCATCAAATACTTCCGCTCGGAATTCGAGGCAGGTGTCGCTCCAGCTGGTGCTGGCGATGCGCTGCGTCCGAACCTGGCGAAGCCGATCGTGGTCGGCGCATAACAAGATGATTAGGCGGGTGGTCCGTGCCACTCGCCAGCTTGCCGGCAGGCCCGAGAAATCGTGGCGTGTCGCAAGCTCACCGATTTCCATTAGCCACGCCCGCTCACGCGGGCCAACGAAGAACTTTGAACAATGGCCACTATCCACGTAGACGGCAAAGCGCTCGAAGTCAACGGTGCAGACAACCTGTTACAGGCCTGTCTGTCGCTCGGCCTCGACATCCCTTATTTCTGCTGGCACCCGGCGCTTGGTAGCGTTGGCGCCTGCCGGCAGTGCGCGGTCAAGCAGTACACCGACGAGAACGACACCCGCGGTCGTATCGTCATGTCCTGCATGACCCCTGCCTCCGACGGCAC
The DNA here is from genome assembly GCF_002113245.1 of Pseudomonas sp. B13(2017). NCBI lineage: Bacteria > Pseudomonadati > Pseudomonadota > Gammaproteobacteria > Pseudomonadales > Pseudomonadaceae > Pseudomonas > Pseudomonas sp. B13(2017). The sequence continues at coordinate 29,810 of NZ_NEJX01000009.1, read as the reverse complement.
CTGGATCTCCATCGACGATGAAGAGTCCAAGGCGTTCCGCGCCAGCGTCGTCGAATGGCTGATGACCAACCACCCGCACGACTGCCCGGTGTGCGAGGAAGGCGGTCACTGCCACCTGCAGGACATGACGGTAATGACCGGCCACAACGAGCGCCGCTACCGTTTCACCAAGCGTACCCACCAGAACCAGGACCTCGGCCCGTTCATCGCCCATGAGATGAACCGCTGCATCGCCTGCTACCGCTGCGTGCGCTACTACAAGGACTATGCCGGTGGTACCGACCTGGGCGTTTACGGCGCCCACGACAACGTGTACTTCGGCCGCGTCGAAGACGGCGTGCTGGAAAGCGAATTCTCCGGCAACCTGACCGAGGTCTGCCCGACCGGCGTGTTCACCGACAAGACCCACTCCGAGCGCTACAACCGCAAGTGGGACATGCAGTTTGCCCCGAGCATCTGCCACGGCTGCTCCAGCGGCTGCAACATCAGCCCGGGCGAGCGCTACGGCGAACTGCGTCGGGTGGAAAACCGCTTCAACGGTTCGGTCAACCAGTACTTCCTGTGCGACCGTGGCCGCTTCGGCTATGGCTACGTCAACCGCAAGGATCGCCCACGCCAGCCACACCTGGCCGACGGCACCAAGCTGGGCCTGGACGCCGCCCTGGACAAGGCCGCCGACCTGCTGCGCGGCCGTACCATCGTCGGTATCGGCTCGCCACGCGCCAGCCTGGAAAGCAACTACGGCCTGCGTGAGCTGGTCGGTGCCGAGTACTTCTACTCGGGTATGGAAGCCGGCGAACTGGCCCGCGTACGCCTGGCCCTGAACGTGCTGAACAACAGCCCGCTGCCGGTGCCGACCCTGCGTGACATCGAAGACCACGACGCCGTGTTCGTGCTCGGTGAAGACCTGACCCAGACCGCTGCCCGCGTCGCCCTGGCCGTGCGCCAGGCCACCAAGGGCAAGGCCGAGGCCATGGCCGAAGCGATGAAGGTGCAGCCGTGGCTCGACGCCGCCGTGAAGAACATCGGCCAGCACGCGCTGTACCCGCTGTTCATCGCTTCGCTGGCTGAAACCAAGCTGGACGACGTTGCCGAAGAATGCGTGCACGCCGCCCCGGCCGACCTGGCCCGCATCGGTTTCGCCGTGGCCCACGCCATCGACCCGAGCGCCCCTGCCGTAGAAGGCCTGGACGCCGAAGCGAAAGCCCTGGCCCAGCGCATCGCCGACGCCCTGGTCGCAGCCAAGCGCCCACTGGTCGTGGCCGGTACCTCGCTGGCCGACCCGGCGCTGATCGAAGCCGCCGCCAACATCGCCAAGGCGCTGAAGCTGCGCGAGAAGAACGGCTCGCTGAGCCTGGTGGTGCCTGAAGCCAACAGCCTCGGCCTGGCCATGCTCGGTGGCGAGTCGGTCGATGCCGCGCTGGACGCGGTCATCAGCGGCAAGGCCGACGCCATCGTCGTGCTGGAAAACGACCTGTACGCCCGCGTACCGGCCGCCAAGGTCGATGCAGCCCTGGCCGCGGCCAAGGTAGTGATCGTTGCCGACCACTCGAAAACCCCGACTGTCGACCGCGCCCACCTGGTGCTGCCGGCCGCCTCGTTCGCCGAAGGCGACGGTACCCTGGTCAGCCAGGAAGGCCGTGCCCAGCGCTTCTTCCAGGTATTCGACCCGCAATACCTGGACAGCAGCATCCAGATCCACGAAGGCTGGCGCTGGATGCACGCCCTGCGTGCCACCCTGCTGAACAAGCCGGTCGACTGGACCCAGCTGGACCACGTCACCAGCGCCTGCGCCGAAGCCGCCCCGCAACTGGCCGGCATCGTCAACGCCGCGCCAAGCGCCGCGTTCCGCATCAAGGGCATGAAACTGGCCCGTGAGCCGCTGCGCTACTCCGGCCGTACCGCCATGCGCGCCAACATCAGCGTGCACGAACCGCGTACCCCGCAAGACAAGGACACCGCGTTCGCCTTCTCCATGGAAGGCTATTCGGGTTCGGCCGAACCGCGCCAGCAGGTGCCGTTCGCCTGGTCGCCGGGCTGGAACTCGCCGCAAGCCTGGAACAAGTTCCAGGACGAGGTCGGTGGCCACCTGCGTGCCGGTGACCCGGGCGTTCGCCTGATCGAATCGCAAGGCGACCGCCTGCACTGGTTCAACGCCATTCCGGGCGCCTTCAACCCGGCCCGTGGCACCTGGACTGCCGTACCGTTCTTCCATCTGTTCGGCAGCGAAGAAAGCTCCTCGCGCGCCGCCCCGGTGCAAGAGCGCATCCCGGCAGCCTACGTGGCCCTGGCCAAGTCCGAAGCCGACCGCCTGGGCGTCAACGACGGTGCCCTGCTGAGCCTGAACGTTGCCGGTGTGGCCCTGCGCCTGCCGCTGCGTATCAATGAAGAGCTGGGCGCTGGCCTGGTCGCGTTGCCGAAAGGCCTGGCCGGCATTCCGCCTGCCATCTTCGGTGCATCCGTCGAAGGTCTGCAGGAGGCAGCACAATGAGCTGGTTCACCCCCGAAGTGATCGATGTGATCCTGACCGTACTGCGGGCCATCGTGGTCCTGCTGGCGGTGGTGGTCTGCGGCGCGCTGCTCAGCTTCGTCGAGCGCCGCCTGCTGGGCTGGTGGCAGGACCGTTACGGTCCGAACCGCGTCGGCCCGTTCGGCATGTTCCAGATCGCTGCCGACATGCTGAAGATGTTCTTCAAGGAAGACTGGAACCCGCCCTTCGTCGACCGCGTGATCTTCACCCTGGCACCGGTAGTGGCCATGAGCGCCCTGCTGATCGCCTTCGTGGTCATCCCGATCACCCCGACCTGGGGTGTCGCCGACCTGAACATCGGCCTGCTGTTCTTCTTCGCCATGGCCGGCCTGTCGGTCTACGCGGTGCTGTTCGCCGGCTGGTCGTCGAACAACAAGTACGCCCTGCTGGGCAGCTTGCGTGCCTCGGCACAGACCGTGTCGTACGAAGTGTTCCTGGGCCTGGCGCTGATGGGCGTGGTGGTGCAGGTGGGTTCGTTCAACATGCGCGACATCGTTGAATACCAGGCCCAGAACCTGTGGTTCATCATTCCGCAGTTCTTCGGCTTCTGCACCTTCTTCATCGCTGGCGTCGCCGTGACTCACCGTCACCCGTTCGACCAGCCAGAAGCGGAACAGGAACTGGCCGACGGCTACCACATCGAGTATGCCGGCATGAAATGGGGCATGTTCTTCGTCGGTGAGTACATCGGCATCATCCTCATCTCGGCGCTGCTGGTAACCCTGTTCTTCGGCGGCTGGCACGGCCCGTTCGGCATCCTGCCGCAACTGTCGTTCCTGTGGTTCGCGCTGAAGACCGCGTTCTTCATCATGCTGTTCATCCTGCTGCGCGCCTCGATCCCGCGCCCACGCTATGACCAGGTGATGGACTTCAGCTGGAAGTTCTGCCTGCCGCTGACCCTGATCAATTTGCTGGTGACCGCTGCGATCGTGCTCTACAACACGCCAGCCGTCGCGGCCCAGTGAGGATTTGACCCATGTTCAAGTATATCGGCGACATCGTTAAGGGCACCGGCACCCAGCTGCGCAGCCTGGCAATGGTGTTCTCCCACGGGTTCCGCAAGCGCGACACCCTGCAATACCCCGAAGAGCCCGTGTACCTGCCGCCGCGCTACCGCGGCCGCATCGTCCTCACCCGCGACCCCGATGGCGAAGAGCGCTGCGTAGCGTGCAACCTCTGCGCGGTGGCCTGCCCGGTCGGCTGCATCTCGCTGCAGAAGGCCGAGACCGAGGACGGCCGCTGGTACCCGGAGTTCTTCCGCATCAACTTCTCGCGCTGCATCTTCTGCGGCCTGTGTGAAGAAGCGTGCCCGACCACCGCGATCCAGCTGACTCCGGATTTCGAAATGGCCGAGTTCAAGCGTCAGGACCTGGTGTACGAGAAAGAAGATCTGCTGATCTCCGGCCCCGGCAAGAACCCTGACTACAACTTCTACCGTGTTGCCGGCATGGCAATCGCTGGCAAGCCGAAGGGCTCTGCACAGAACGAAGCCGAGCCGATCAACGTGAAGAGCTTGCTCCCATAAGGACAGAAAGATGGAATTCGCTTTCTACTTCGCATCCGGGATCGCCGTGGTCTCCACCCTTCGGGTGGTGACCGGCACCAACCCCGTGCACGCCTTGCTTTACCTGATCATTTCGCTGATTTCCGTGGCCATGATCTTCTTCGCCCTGGGTGCGCCGTTCGCCGGCGCCCTGGAAGTGATCGCCTACGCCGGTGCCATCATGGTGCTGTTCGTGTTCGTGGTGATGATGCTCAACCTCGGGCCGGCTTCGGTCGCCCAGGAACGGGGCTGGCTCAAGCCCGGTATCTGGGCCGGGCCGGTGATCCTCGCCGCCCTGCTGCTGCTGGAGCTGCTGTACGTGCTGTTCGTCACCCCGAGCGGCGCCGGCATCAGCGGTACCACCGTGGGCCCGAAAGAAGTCGGCATCAGCCTGTTCGGCCCCTACCTGCTGGTGGTCGAACTGGCTTCGATGCTGCTGCTGGCCGCGGCCGTCACCGCCTTCCACCTGGGCCGCAACGAGGCGAAGGAGTAAATCATGGGTGCTATCCCTCTCGAGCATGGTCTGGCAGTCGCCGGCATCCTGTTCTGCTTAGGTCTGGTTGGCCTGATGGTCCGCCGCAACATCCTCTTCGTGCTCATGAGCCTGGAAGTCATGATGAACGCCTCTGCCCTGGCGTTCGTCGTCGCCGGTGCCCGTTGGGTCCAGCCCGACGGCCAGGTGATGTTCATTCTGGTGATCAGCCTGGCAGCCGCCGAGGCCAGTATTGGCCTGGCCATCCTGCTGCAGCTGTATCGCCGCTTCCACACTCTCGACATCGATGCTGCCAGTGAGATGCGCGGATGAACCTTCTCTTCCTGACTTTCGTCTTCCCCCTCGTCGGCTTCCTGCTGCTGTCGTTCTCGCGCGGGCGGTTCTCGGAGAACCTGTCCGCCCTGATCGGCGTCGGCTCGGTAGGCCTTTCGGCCGCCACCGCCGCCTACGTCATCTGGCAATTCAACGTCGCCCCGCCTGAGGGCGGCGCGTACAGCCAGCTGCTGTGGCAGTGGATGTCGGTGGACGGCTTCGCGCCGAACTTCACCCTGTACCTGGACGGCCTGTCGGTCACCATGCTCGGCGTGGTCACCGGTGTCGGCTTCCTGATCCACCTGTTCGCCTCCTGGTACATGCGTGGCGAAGCCGGCTACTCGCGCTTCTTCGCGTACACCAACCTGTTCATCGCCAGCATGCTGTTCCTGGTGCTGGGCGACAACCTGCTGTTCATCTACTTCGGCTGGGAAGGCGTGGGCCTGTGCTCGTACCTGTTGATCGGTTTCTACTACAGCAACCGCAACAACGGTAACGCGGCACTCAAGGCATTCATCGTCACCCGTATCGGCGACGTGTTCATGGCCATCGGCCTGTTCATCCTGTTCGTCCAGCTGGGTACCCTGAACGTGCAGGAGCTGCTGGTGCTGGCCCCGCAGAAGTTCCAGGCTGGCGACACCTGGATGGTGCTGGCAACCCTGATGCTGCTGGGTGGTGCGGTCGGTAAATCGGCCCAGCTGCCACTGCAGACCTGGCTGGCCGACGCGATGGCCGGCCCTACTCCGGTCTCCGCACTGATCCACGCGGCAACCATGGTGACCGCGGGCGTGTACCTGATCGCCCGTACCAACGGCCTGTTCCTGCTGGCGCCGGACATCCTGCACCTGGTAGGCGTGGTCGGTGGCGTGACCTTGGTACTGGCCGGCTTCGCCGCGCTGGTGCAGACCGACATCAAGCGTATCCTCGCCTACTCGACCATGAGCCAGATCGGCTACATGTTCCTGGCCCTGGGCGTTGGCGCCTGGGACGCGGCGATCTTCCACCTGATGACCCACGCCTTCTTCAAGGCCCTGCTGTTCCTTGCCTCCGGTGCGGTGATCGTTGCCTGCCACCACGAGCAGGACATCTTCAAGATGGGCGGCCTGTGGAAGAAACTGCCGCTGGCCTACGCCAGCTTCGTGGTCGGTGGCGCTGCCCTGGCTGCCCTGCCGATCGTGACCGTGGGCTTCTACTCCAAGGACGAGATCCTCTGGGAAGCCTTCGCCAGCGGCAACACCGGCCTGCTGTACGCCGGCCTGGTCGGTGCGTTCATGACCTCGCTGTACACCTTCCGCCTGATCTTCATCGCCTTCCACGGCGAAGCCAAGACCGAAGCCCACGCTGGCCACGGCATCAGCCACTGGCTGCCGCTGGGCGTGCTGATCGTGCTGTCGACCTTCGTCGGCGCCTGGATCACCCCGCCGCTGGCAGGTGTGCTGCCTGAAAGCGCCGGCCACGCCGGTGGCGAAGCCAAGCACGCGCTGGAGCTCACTTCGGGCGCCATCGCCATCGCCGGTATCCTGCTGTCGGCCCTGCTGTTCCTGGGCAAGCGCCGCTTCGTCAGCGCCGTCGCCAACAGCGGTATCGGTCGTGTCCTGTCGGCCTGGTGGTTCGCCGCCTGGGGCTTCGACTGGATCTACGACAAGCTGTTCGTCAAACCTTACCTGCTGATCAGCCACATCCTGCGCAAGGACCCGGTTGACCGCAGCATCGGCCTGATCCCTCGCCTGGCTCGCGGCGGCCACGTCGCCATGAGCAAGACCGAGACCGGCCAGCTGCGCTGGTACACCGCTTCGATCGCCGTTGGCGCAGTGCTGGTACTCGGCGCTGTGGTAGTGGCCGCGGTATGACCATGAATCTTGCGAACCTTGCGACCCTGCAAAAGGAAACGAACCCGTCATGATTTTGCCTTGGCTGATCCTGATCCCCTTCATCGGCGGCTTCCTGTGCTGGCTGGGTGAGCGCTTCGGCGCCACCCTGCCGCGCTGGATCGCGCTGCTGACCATGTCCCTGCTGCTCGGCATCGGCCTGTGGCTGTGGGGTAACGGCGACTACACCCTGGCCCCCGCTCCGGGCGCCGAGCCTGCCTGGGCCCTGGAATACAAAGTCCAGTGGATCCAGCGCTTCGGCATCAGCATCCACCTGGCCCTCGACGGCCTGTCGCTGCTGATGATCCTGCTCACCGGCCTGCTCGGTGTGCTGTCGGTACTGTGCTCCTGGAAAGAGATCCAGCGTCACGTCGGCTTCTTCCACCTCAACCTGATGTGGATCCTCGGCGGCGTGGTCGGTGTGTTCCTGGCCCTGGACCTGTTCCTGTTCTTCTTCTTCTGGGAAATGATGCTGGTGCCGATGTACTTCCTCATCGCGCTCTGGGGTCACAGCTCGTCGGACGGCAAGAAGACCCGGATCTACGCGGCGACCAAGTTCTTCATCTTCACCCAGGCCAGCGGCCTGATCATGCTGGTGGCGATCCTCGGCCTGGTGCTGGTCAACTACACCAACACCGGCGTGATCACCTTCAACTACAGCGACCTGCTCAAGGCCGAACTGCCAGCCGGTACCGAGTACCTGCTGATGCTGGGCTTCTTCATCGCCTTCGCGGTGAAGCTGCCGGTGGTGCCGTTCCACTCCTGGCTGCCTGACGCTCACGCCCAGGCACCGACCGCAGGCTCCGTGGACCTGGCCGGTATCTTGCTGAAGACTGCGGCCTACGGCCTGCTGCGCTTCGCCCTGCCGCTGTTCCCGAACGCCTCGGCCGAGTTCGCGCCAATCGCCATGACCCTGGGCCTGATCGGTATCTTCTACGGTGCCTTCCTGGCCTTCGCGCAAACCGACATCAAGCGCCTGGTCGCCTTCTCCAGCGTCTCGCACATGGGCTTCGTGCTGATCGGTATCTACTCCGGCAGCCAGCAGGCCCTGCAAGGCGCGGTGATCCAGATGCTGGCCCACGGCCTGTCCGCTGCCGCGCTGTTCATCCTGGCCGGCCAGCTGTACGAGCGCCTGCATACCCGTGACATGCGCCAGATGGGTGGCCTGTGGCACCGCATCGCCTACCTGCCGGCCATCAGCCTGTTCTTCGCCGCCGCCTCCCTGGGCCTGCCCGGTACCGGCAACTTCGTCGGCGAGTTCCTGATCCTGATCGGCAGCTTCGCCAGCGTGCCGTGGATCACCGTGATCGCCACCACTGGCCTGGTGTTCGGTTCGGTGTACTCGCTGATCATGATCCACCGCGCCTACTTCGGCCCGGCCAAGACCGACACCGTGCTGGCCGGCATGGACGGTCGCGAGCTGATCATGGTCCTGGGTCTGGCGGTACTGCTGATCCTGCTGGGCGTGTATCCGCAGCCGTTCCTCGACACCTCTGCCGCCACCATGAGTGGTGTGCAGCAGTGGCTCGGTTCCGCTTTCACTCAACTCGCTTCGGCCCGGTAAGAGCGCTATGGAATTCACCACTCAACACTTCATCGCATTGGCGCCGATGCTGATCACCACCATCACCACGGTGGTGGTGATGCTGGCGATCGCCTGGAAGCGCAACCACTCGCAGACCTTCCTGCTGTCCACCGTGGGCCTCAACCTGGCCCTGCTGTCGATCCTGCCGGCGCTGAAGGTTGCGCCGCTGGCGGTCACCCCGCTGATTACCATCGACAAGTTCGCCTGCCTGTACATGGCGATCATCCTGGTGGCGACGCTGGCCTGCGTCACCCTCGCCCACGCCTACCTCGGCGAAGGCTCCAAGGGCTTCCCGGGCAACCGTGAAGAACTGTACCTGCTGCTGCTGATGTCGGCCCTCGGTGGCCTGGTGCTGGTCAGCGCCAACCACCTGGCCGGCCTGTTCATCGGCTTGGAGCTGCTGTCGGTACCGGTCTACGGCCTGGTGGCGTATGCCTTCTTCAACAAGCGCTCGCTGGAAGCCGGCATCAAGTACATGGTGCTGTCGGCCGCTGGCTCGGCCTTCCTGCTGTTCGGCATGGCCTTGCTGTACGCCGACGCCGGCAGCCTGAGCTTCGACCAGATCGGCAAGGCCCTGGCCGCCACCAGCATGCCAAGCCTGGTGGCCCAGCTGGGCCTGGGCATGATGCTGGTCGGCCTGGCCTTCAAACTGTCGCTGGTACCGTTCCACCTGTGGACCCCGGACGTGTACGAAGGCGCCCCGGCACCGGTCGCCGCCTTCCTGGCCACCGCCAGCAAGGTCGCGGTGTTCGCCGTGGTCGTGCGCCTGTTCATGCTCTCCCCTGCTGCCAGCAGCGGCGTGCTGAGCACCGTACTGGCGGTGATTGCCGTGGCCTCGATCCTGATCGGCAACCTGCTGGCACTGACCCAGAGCAACCTCAAGCGCCTGCTCGGTTACTCGTCCATCGCCCACTTCGGTTACCTGGTCATCGCCCTGGTCGCCAGCAAGGGCCTGGCCCTGGAAGCCATGGGCGTGTACCTGGTCACCTACGTGATCACCAGCCTGGGCGCCTTCGGCGTCATCACCCTGATGTCCTCGCCTTACGGCGGCCGTGACGCCGATGCACTGTACGAGTACCGCGGCCTGTTCTGGCGCCGTCCGTACCTGACTGCGGTACTGACCGTGATGATGCTGTCGCTGGCGGGTATCCCGCTCACCGCCGGCTTCATCGGCAAGTTCTATATCATTGCCACTGGCGTCGAGTCGCACCTGTGGTGGCTGGTCGGTGCCCTGGTGATCGGTAGCGCCATCGGCGTCTACTACTACCTGCGCGTCATGGTCACCCTGTACCTGGTCGAGCCGAACCTGCGTCGCCACGACGCCCCGCTGAAGTGGGAACAGCGCACCGGCGGCGTCATGCTGCTGGCCATCGCCATTCTCGCCTTCGTGCTGGGTGTGTACCCGCAACCGCTGCTGGAAATGGTCCAGCAAGCCGGCCTGCAACTGATCGGCTGATCGCCCCGGCAAAACAAGACACCCCGCTTATGCGGGGTGTTTTTTTATCTGCACGCTTTTATCCGTGAGCATGAAGGCTTATTCACCAGGATTGTCCTGGACGGCCCCCGGCAGCGCTGCCTTGCGTAAATCACCGTTGGCCGAAGGCAGGTACACTTCCGGATTGGGCATGCCGCTGGGCGAGAGCTCATGGGTCATCTCGAACTCGGCACGCACCGACCAGCCACAGGCCTCGTTGGTGCATTGCAAATAGGCGATCCGCAGGAAAATATGACGCCCTTCACTGGTGCGTATGCGCATCCGGCTGTGGCAATGCGGGCAAACCAGCTTGTATGTACTCACGGCAAGTACCTGCAAGCATTGTTCAGGCTTACCTTCTGTGAGAATAGTCGTCCGGTTTTATCAGTATTGGCTGCATATATAGGTGTATTCTTCAGTTTGATGCTTCTCATTGCAGGAACGCTCCTTAAAACGCAGGGCTGTATTCATAACGAGTAGTTTAAGCCCATGGAATATCATTAAACCAGTCATGGATATTTGTTATGAGTACCCACGTACTTGCTTCGGTGCTGACCCGGCTGAAGCTTCTGACCGCTACGGAATCTGACGCCGAGCTGTCCAGAGCGCTTTCGATCAGCCCGCAGACATTGAGCAGCTGGAAGGTGCGCGACAGCATTCCTTATTCACTCTGCATAGACATCGCCAGGCAATATGCATGCTCACTGGACTGGCTTCTGCTGGGTGAACCCGAACGACATCGCGCAGGCCCGGACGAAGACGGCTGGGAACACGACATGCTCGCGCGCCTGCGCACCTTGTCGCTTGCCGATCGCCAGGCCGTTCTCCTGCTGGTCCAGGACAAGCAACGCATCCAGCAGCTGGAACGGCAATTGAGCGCGCTGACCAGTCGCTTGCCCAATGCCGCCAGCGGCTAGCCCCGGCGGCGCCAGCGCTGGATGAGTTCGCGCGGGTCCAGCGTATCCAGCCAGACCATCACCTTGAGGCTGATGGGGATCACCACCACGGCTGCCACGAACGCCGCCATGCCACGGCTCAGCAGGGGCACCAGTGACGAGACCAGCGGCTCGAACAGGTGGCCCACCCCCACGGTCACGAACACCAGCAACAGTTTCTTGCCCAGCGTCAGGCGCCTGGCCTTGTTGGTGATCAACCGGTCACGCGCCGCGCTCACCAGCAAAGCCCCCAGCAGCGCGGCGAACAGTACATTGCCATCCACGCCCAGCAACTCCACCAGCGCCGGGGCCAGGCTGTCGAAAACAGATTCTTCAGCCATGGGCAGCACCTCGGTGCGCAGTGGCCAGATAGGCGGTCGAGCCCAGGCTATGCATGACCGCGGCTTCGACAAAGCGGATGTAGCACACCCGCAATGCACGCCCGTGATCATGCCCGGCCACATCCTCGAGGCGCTTGTAGCCCCGTTCTCGCAACACCGCGCGCCAGCGCGCGAACTCGCGTGCCGCGTCGATGGCGGCGCAGCGTGCGGCCACCTCCAGCGCAGCCTCACTGACAGGCCGCTGCAGGTTCAGGCGCTCACGCAGCCTGCCCAGGTCCACCCGTGGCCAGAACGGGTCATGGCAGTCGGCAAAACGCGGTAACCGAGGATCGTTGCCCATGCGTCACCCCCTCACTGCTCGGCCAGCATGCCGTAGCGAATGGCCTTGATCACCGCAGCCACCCGCGTGGGCACATCGAACTTGCGCAGGATGTTCGACACATGGAAGTTCACCGTCGATTCCTTGCATTCCAGGATCCGGCCAATCTCCCACGAGCTCTTGCCGTAGGCACACCACAACAGCACTTGCCGTTCACGTGGCGTCAGGCGAACCGGGGCGTCCGCCAGGGGTTGCTGCGAGTGTCGTGCGTTGTCAGTCATGTTTGAACTCCACGGGTGATTGAGCGAGGCATCGCTGCCGGTCTGCAATCACCTTACGAAGCGCAGGTCGCCCTGCTCCATCGCTACGGCTTGTAAAGAACTTTCGTACAAAACCGTCTGACGAAGGTTGCGCGATATTTGTCGACTTTCCTCGTGCTCCAAGCGGCATTTCGCTCGTCTCAACGCCGTTGTCCATTCGCCTTTCGCCTGGAGTCGTACAATGCGTTGCGTTTTGCCCCCACCATCCTGCCTCGGCCTGCTGGCTGCTTTCGCTGCCTACCAGCCCGCCCTGGCGGCACCCTCGGTCGAGTTGGGCCAGGTGCTGATCACCGATGAGGAGCAGAACGACCTGACCGCCGCCAGCGAACGCCTGCACGAAGTGCCTGGCGCCAGCAACCTGGTGGACATGCAGCGTGTAGGGCAAGGCCGGGTTGCCAGCAACCAGGATGTACTTGCCTACCAGCCCGGGGTATTCGCGCAATCGGCGGGCAACGATGGCATCAAGCTGTCGATCCGCGGTTCGGGCATCAACCGCGCACCGGGGGCCCACGGCTCCGGGGTGTACACGATGTTCGACGGCCTGCCCCTGACCGGCCCGGGCGGTACGCCCTACGAGCTGTTCGAACCGCTGTGGCTGAGCCGTGCCGAAGTGCTGCGCGGCGCCAACGGCTTCGACCAGGGGGCCCTCGCCCTTGGCGGTGCAATCAACTACGTCACCCACACCGGCTACGACAGCGCGCCGCTGCAGGTGCGCTACGAAGTCGGCAGCCGCGGCTACCAGCATCGGCACATCAGCTCGGGGCAGGTGCTGGGCAACCTCGACTACTACGTGGCCCTGACCGATTCGGAATATGACGGCTACCAGGCGCACAGCAGCGGCAGCGCCAAGGGGGTTGCCGCCAACGTCGGCTACCGCTTCAACCCGAACCTGGAAACCCGCTTCTACCTGCGCTATCGGGAAACCGAGAACGAGTTGGCCGGGCGGCTGACCAAGGAGCAGATCAAGCACCACCCCCGCGCCGCGAACCCGGCCTACCTGGCCCGCGACGACAGCCGCCCGCAACCGGGCAGTACCTGGGTGGGCAACAAGACCACCTTCTACCTCGACGACGATGCGCGCCTGGAAGCCGGCCTGGTCTACCACGACTACCCGATGGACCTGCGCGAAGGCCCGATGCGCCTGAAGGTGGCCTATACCGATGTGAGCGGCACCTTGAACTACTTCCGCCGCGATACCCTGTTCGGCCACGAGAGCAAGACCACCGTCGGCTGGCGCACCACCAAGCACCTGCCCAACAGCGGTGCTTCGCAGTTCACCCGCAATGGCGACGTGTTCGGTGAGCGCACCCGCGACTTCACCTACCAGGGCTCGGACACCGTGCTGCATGTGGGCAATGACCTGGAGCTGGTACCGAACCTGTGGCTGACCACTGGCCTGGCGATGATCTATACCCGCCGTGAGAGTGATGTCACTTACCACCCTGCCGGGGGCGGCAAAGTGAGCCAGCATGACTGGGACTATGCACCACGCCTGGGGCTGCGCTATGACATCAGCCCGGACCTGCAGGTGTACGGCAACCTGAGCCGCTCGGTCGAACCACCCCATCCCTGGGCCCTGATCTGGAGTGCGCCCACAGCCAACCAACCGATCGAAATGCAAAACCAGACGGCCACCACACTGGAATTGGGCACACGCGGCGAATCGGCATTGGGGCATTGGGACCTGGCGTGGTACTACTCGCAGGTTCGCCATGAATTGCTGGCGGTGGAGATAGTGCAAGGCGCTCCGGCCAAGGAATTCAACGCCAGCGCCACCGTGCACCAAGGCGTGGAAGCCGGCCTCGACAGTACTCTGTGGGAACGTGCCGGTACTGGCAGGCTGAGCCTGCGCCAGGCCTACACCTTCAGTGACTTCCACTACCGCGATGACGACAAGTTCGGCGACAACCGCCTGCCGGGCATCCCGATGCACTACTACCAGGCCGAGCTGCGCTATGACTGGCCGAGCGGTTTCTACGCGGGGGTGAACACGCAGATGGCGTCGAAGGTGCAGGTGGACTACGCCAACAGTTACCACGCCGATGAATATGCCCTGCTCGGCGCACGCCTGGGCTGGGATTCACCGAAGCAGGACTGGCAGACCTGGCTGGACCTGCGCAACCTGACCAACAAGCGTTATGCGGCGACGGTGACACCTGGCTACAACGATGCTGGAAAGGATGAGGCCCGTTCGACGCCGGGCGAAGGCTTTGGCGTGTATGCCGGGGTTTCCTACAGCTTCCGCTAATCCGCTGGGGCCGCTGTGCGGCCCATCGCCGGCAAGCCAGCTCCCACATCGACCGCATCGTTCTCAAGCCATGTGAATTTCCTGAAGAAGCAAATCTCCAAAGCCAACGCGGTCGGTGTGGGAGCTGGCTTGCCGGCGATGGGCTGCGCAGCAGCCCCTTTGAAAGCTGACACCGAATGAACAGGCCTCAAACCGCCCTGTTCAACTTCACCCAAGAAGCGAACTTGTCGACAAACGCCTGCAAGAACGGTCGGGTCTTGTCATTGAGCTTGCCCGAATCCTCGAACAGGCTAGCCGCGCCGCCAATGTAGGCCTCGGGCATCTGCATGCACGGCATGTCCAGAAACACCAGCGACTGGCGCACGGCATGGTTGGCACCAAAGCCACCAATGGCCCCAGGCGACACACTGACCACCGCCGCCGGCTTGCCACTCCAGGCGCTTTGCCCGTAAGGCCGCGAGCCCACATCGATGGCATTCTTCAGGCCGCCAGGTACCGAGCGGTTGTACTCCGGGGTAACGAACAGCACCGCATCACTGCGGCGGATCTCGTCGCGAAAACGCTTCCACGATTCCGGCGCTGCTTCGGCCTCGACATCCTCGTTGTACAACGGCAAATCGCCAATCTCGACGATCTTCAGGGCAAGGCTGGACGGCGCCAGCTCCGAGAGTGCGCGGGCGATCTTGCGGTTGTAGGAGTCCTTGCGCAAGCTACCGACGACCACTGCTACCGAATACACCTGGCTCATGGCAATTTCCAACCTCTGCTGGGTAAAGGGACGTTGTAGTTATAGATGACCGTTCCTCGGCGCTTTGGTTTTTTTTCCGCGGGGCGAAAACTTCCGACGCTGTTCCACGGTCTATGCCTGCAGACATTTCCCACGTAATTCAGAGGTTTCCACCCAAATGGCAGCAGTAATGGTCGGCCAATTCCACGCCCGTGACGCCGAAGGCCGCATCTACCCCGTGCACGAGTTCCAGGAGTCGACCCTGCAAACCGACGGCAGCACGCTGGGCGCCCCCATCACCACCTATCGCCTGGCCATCGGCGACAAGGTGAACCACCTGGGTGAAAACCGCTTCGAACTGGCGCGCAGCGGCGTCGAGATCATTCGCATTCCTTGATGCAATCCACCGTGTAGCGGCCGCTTTCGTTCTGCAGGCCGTGCACGTCGGCGACGAAACCTGGGAAGCCCTGGTTGAACGCCCGGGCGAATGCCAGGTAATCGACTATCGAGCGGGTCGCCTCGGTGAACCGCTCCCCCGGCATGATCAACGGAATACCAGGCGGGTACGGCACCAGCATCACCGCTGCAACCCGCCCCAGCAGCGCCTCGATCGGCACCGCCTCCACCTCACCGCGCACCATCTGGTCATAGGCCCGGGCCGGGCTCACGGCCACCTCCGGCAAGCGCGTGAACAGCCGCTTCAATTGCTTGGCCGTGGCATTGGCGCGGTAGCAGCCATGCAACTGGTCGCACAGGTCGCGCAGGCCCATGCCCTGGTAGCGTGAGGCATCAGCAGCCACCACGCTCGGCAGGCAGTCGCTCAGGGCGGTATTGCCGTCATAGTGGCGCTTGAACTCCAGCAACTCGGTGAGCAAGGTGCTCCACTTGCCCTTGGTGATGCCCATGGAGAACAGCACCAGGAAGCTGTACAGGCCAGTTTTCTCCACCACCAGCCCCCGCTCCCAGAGAAACTTGCTGACCACCGCCGCCGGGATGCCATGCTCGCCCAGCGCACCGCCCGCGCTCAGGCCCGGCATCACCAGGGTCACCTTCAGCGGGTCGAGCAGCACATAGTCGTCCGCCACTTCGCCAAAGCCATGCCACTCCGCCCCCGGCTGCAGCAGCCAGTCCTGCGCGGCCAGGCGGTGGATGCCTTCGGCGCTCGGCGGCTGCCAGATGCTGAACCACCAGTCGTCGGCGGCGATGTGCTCGCGCAGGTTGGCCAGGGCACGGCGAAAGCTCAGCGCCTCGTCGAACATTTCTTGCAGCAGCGAACGCCCGGCCGGCCCTTCCATCATGCTCGAGGCCACGTCCAGCGAAGCGAGAATGCTGTACTGCGGCGAGGTCGAGATGTGCATCATGAACGCTTCGTTGAAGCGGTCACGGTCCAGCTGGCGCCTGGCCCCGTCCTGCACATGAATCATCGAGGCCTGGCTGAACGCGGCCAACAGCTTGTGGGTGGAATGGGTGCTGAACACCAGCGGGCTGTCTGCCGCGCAGGCCGTGCCCATGGCATAGCGCCCGGTGAAGAACTCATGGAACGCTGCATAGGCGAACCAGGCCTCGTCGAAGTGCAGCACCTCGACACTGGCGCCCAGGGTCTGCTTGATCAAGCCGGCGTGGTAGCACAGGCCGTCGTAGGTGGAGTTGGTCACCACCGCCAGCTTGATGCGCTGCCCGCGATCACGGGCGAGAGGGTTGGCCTGGATCTTCGCCTGGATCGCCTCGGCGCTGAACTCGCTGAGCGGGATCGGGCCGATGATGCCGAGTTCGTTGCGCTCGGGGCACAGATAGAGGGGAATGGCACCGGTCATGATGATCGCGTGCACCACCGACTTGTGGCAGTTGCGGTCCACCAGCACCAGGTCGTCGCGGCCGACCATGGCGTGCCAGACGATCTTGTTGGCCGTGGAGGTGCCATTGATGACGAAGAAGGTGTGGTCGGCGCCAAAGTTGCGCGCGGCCCTGGCTTCGGCTTCGGCCAAGGGGCCGGTGTGATCGAGCAGCGAGCCCAGCTCCGGCACGGAAACGGACAAGTCCGAGCGCAGGGTGTTTTCCCCGAAGAACTGGTGAAAGGCCTGGCCCACCGGGCTTTTGCGATAGGCCACGCCGCCGCCGTGGCCCGGGGTGTGCCAGGAATAATTGGACTGCGCGGTGTGCTGCACCAGGGCCTTGAAGAACGGCGGCAGCAGGCCGTCGAGGTAGATATGTGCGGCACGCGCCACTTGGCGCGCAAGAAACGGCACGGTGTCTTCGAACAGGTAGAGGATGCCGCGCAACTGGTTGAGCTCGCTCATGGCTTCGGCGGGGGCGTTTTCCAGGGTCACCTGCTCGCCCAGGGCGAAAATCGGCAGGTTGGGGGCGCGCAGGCGGGCCAGGCGGATCAGCTCGGCCATGTTCTGCAGCAGGTGGGTATTCTCGCCAACGCCCTCGGCGGCAATCAGCATGCAGGCCAGGCCATGGTGGGTGGCGGCGACCAGGCAGGCCTCGGCATGGTCGGCGGCGGCGAGGATGGCAAAGCCGTCCTGGCGCAGTTCCTCGGCGATGCCCCGCACACGCTCGCCAGCGACGCTGTCGGCCTTGATGGCGCGGTGCACGATGAGGATGGGGAACTTGAGGTCCTTGTACATCAGGTGGCTACCTCCGAAGGACATGGCGTCCATTTCAGGGTAGTAGAACCTGTGTGGTCAGGACCGGCCTCTTCGCGGGCTTGCCCGCTCCCACAGGATTTCCAACAGGCTCAAGGCCTGTGCAGTACCTGTGGGAGCGGGCAAGCCCGCGAAGAGGCCGGAGCAGGCGAAAGATCAGCCAGCAGGTGTCTCGGTCAGAGCCTGCCACATGGATGGCCCACCCGCCGACTTGGCAATGGCCGCCAGGCGCTCGGCATGCGCCTCCAGCTCCTCGGCACTGGCCATGATCACCCGCCCGGGCGCCCGCCCGGTAATACGGCGAATCTCGCTGCCACCAGCACCCGCCCCTTCATCCCCGGCCTCTGCACCATGCCCGGCCAGCGACAGGCTGGTCTGGCCACCGGTCATTGCCAGGTAGACGTCAGCCAGCAGTTCCGAGTCGAGCAATGCGCCGTGCAACTCACGGCCCGAGTTGTCGATGTCGTAGCGTTTGCACAGCGCATCCAGGCTGTTGCGCTGCCCCGGGTGGCGCGAACGCGCCAGCAGCAGGGTGTCGAGGATGGTGCAGTGCTGGGAAATGTCCGCGCGGTCCTGCTGGCCCAGCAAGGCAAATTCGTTGTTGATGAAGCCAACGTCGAACGCCGCGTTGTGGATGACCAGCGTGGCGCCCTGGATGAACTCGAAGAACTCCTCGGCAACATCGCCAAAGCGTGGCTTGCCGACCAGGAAGGCATCGGTGATGCCGTGGACGTTGATGGCGCCCTCGTCACTCTCGCGGTCCGGCTGCAGGTAGACGTGGAAGTGCCGCCCGGTCAGGCGCCGGCCGATGACCTCGACACAGCCGATCTCGATGATCCGGTGGCCTTCGCTGACCGGCATACCCGTGGTTTCGGTATCGAGAATGACGAACCGTTTATCTTGCTGCTGCTCCACGCGGGGCGCTCCAACTTGCATCAGTTACAAAGGCCGGAATTGTACCCCAGCTCAACGCTTGGCGCGCACCTCATCGACCCCACGGTTGGCCAGCTGGTCGGCGCGTTCGTTGCCGGGGTGGCCGATATGCCCGCGCACCCACTTCCAGGTCACCTTGTGGCGGTTGACCTGCTCATCCAGCTGCTGCCACAGGTCGGCGTTCTTCACCGGCTCCTTGGCCGCGGTTTTCCAGCCGCGCTTCTTCCAGTTGGTCATCCATTCGTTGATGCCCTTCATCACGTACTGCGAGTCGGTGGTAAGCACCACTTCGCATTCGCGCTTCAGCGCCATCAAGCCCTGAATCGCGGCCATCAGTTCCATGCGATTGTTGGTGGTTTCGCGTTCGCCGCCCCACAGTTCCTTCTCGACGCCCTTGTAGATCATAAGGACGCCCCAACCGCCAGGGCCAGGGTTGCCCTTGCAGGCACCATCGGTAAACATCTCGACGCTTTCGCTCATGTACCACTCATGTTCAGTGCTTTTCAGTATCCGGGTTGGCCGCCGCGCGGTTGACCTTGGCCAGTGGCAGCGGCAGCAGCTTGCCCATCGGTTCGCGACGCTCCTGGCGCAACGGCCGCAGGCCCACCACCATCTTGCGCGCTACCAGCAGGTACACCCCGCCACCGGAGCTCTGCCAGCCGCCGGCCAACCGTTCCCAGCCCGCCAGGCGCTGCTGCCAGGCCGGTGAGGCAAGCGGCGGACGATAGCACCCGAAGCGGCGTTTCTCCAGCGCGAAGCCCAGCAGGTTGAGCCAGTCACCCACCCGTGACGGCGAGATGCAACGGGCCTTGCGCAAGGCGCCGTGGCTGAAGAAATGGCGCATGCCCCAGCTGCTCCAGGGGTTGATCCCGACGATCAGCAGGTGCCCGCCAGGGCGCACCGCGCTAGCCGCCTCGCGCAGCAGGCCGTGGGGCGAAAGGCAGAAATCCAGGCCATGCTGCAGCACCACCACGTCGGCGGCGTGCTCGCTCAGCGGCCAGGCCTGCTCTTCGCAGACAATCTCCACCCCCGGCAGCGGTGCGCCGAGGCGCACGTTGCGCTGCACCTGGGGCGCGCTGGGCGGTGGCTCGGCGCAGGGCCCGTAGTGCACAAGGTAACCCCCGAAGAAGCGCCCGAGCTCTTCTTCCAGCAGTTTTTCCTCCTCCTTGAGCATCAGTTGGCCGAGTGGGCCGTTGAACCACTCACGGGCCAGGCTGATGAGCTTGACCCAGTCCGGGTCGGCCTGGGCAAAGGCTTGGTCGGTCATTGCGCTCTCCCTCGAAGGTTCTCGCACCGCGCCATCGCGGATAAGATGCCCTCATGTGCCACGCTAGGCGAATCGGATCCGCACCATGATACAGATCGATGCTCTCCCCGCTTTCTCCGACAACTACATCTGGTTGTTACAGGATACTGCCAAACGCCGCTGCGCGGTGGTCGATCCGGGTGACGCCGGCCCAGTGGAACGCTGGCTGTCGGCCAACCCCGGCTGGGTACTGAGCGACATCCTGGTCACCCACCACCACAACGACCACGTCGGCGGCGTGGAACGGCTCAAGCAACTGACCGGCGCGCGGGTCTGCGGCCCGGCCCACGAGCGCATTCCCTGCCGTGACCTGGCGCTGGACGAAGGTGACCAGGTGACGGTGCTTGGCGTGACCTTCCAGGTGCTGGCCGTGCCCGGCCATACCCTGGGGCATATCGCCTTGTTCAGCGACCAGCCGGCAACGCCGGTACTGTTCAGTGGCGACACGCTGTTCGCCGCCGGTTGCGGGCGCATGTTCGAAGGTACCCCCGAACAGATGCAGCCTGCTCTCGCCCGCCTGGCAGCCCTGCCAGAGCAGACCGAGGTGTACTGCGCCCACGAATACACCCTGAGCAACCTGCGTTTCGCCAAGGCGGTGGAACCCGAGAACCCGCACGTTCAGCAGCGGTTCGAGGACGTTACCCGTTTGCGTGCCGAAAATCGCATCACATTGCCATCAACGATCGGTCTGGAGCGCCTGACCAACCCCTTCCTGCGCACCTCTGAAACATTAGTTAAACAAAAAGCAGACGAATGGAAGGGACATTCAAACCCCTCGCATGTCGCTGTTTTTGCTGCCTTGAGGTCTTGGAAGGACACCTTCTGATAACCTCAAGATATATCGCAAGCGATGGTCAAAGGTTGACCAGGCCCGGAGCGGTTTCTAGAATCGCCGAAATTTTTCGCCCGGAAACCTGTGTCAGCCGATGTCTTCCCGTAGCCGCAGAACCTCTCATTCCGTCGCCCTGACGCGCCTGGCCCAAATCAGTGCGCTGGCCCTGGCCGCCACTTTGGTGGGCTGCCAGAGCACCCGTCAGCTCGACGAATCCGATAGCGTTCGCGCGCACAACTACCAGGCGCGGATCAAGCACAAGCCTTCACCACTGCTGGTCAAGCCGGCCGAGCAGGCACCACAGGATGTGTGGGAGCGCATGCGCCAGGGCTTTGCCCTGCAGGACAACATCGACGTCAACCCGCGCATCGAGCAGCAGCGCCTGTGGTTCGCCAGCAACCCAAGCTACATCGAAAGCGCCGGCGAGCGTGGCAGCCTCTACCTGCACTACATCGTCGAGCGCCTCGAAGAACGCGACATGCCGCTGGAGCTGGCCCTGCTGCCAGCCATCGAGAGCGCCTACAACCCGATGGCCTATTCGCGCGCCCATGCTGCGGGGATGTGGCAGTTCATTCCGTCCACCGGCCGCCACTTCAACCTGCGCCAGACCAACTTCTACGATGGCCGTCGCGACGTGACCGCCTCGACCAACGCCGCGCTGGACTACCTCAGCCGCCTGCACGACATGTTCAACGGCGACTGGCTGCTGGCCCTGGCTGCCTACAACGCCGGCGAAGGCACGGTCAGCCGCGCCATCGAGCGCAACGAACGGCTCGGCCTGCCCACCGACTACTGGAACCTGCCGCTGCCGCAGGAAACCCGCGACTACGTGCCCAAGCTGCTGGCCCTGTCGCAGGTGGTACTCACGCCGGAAGCCTATGGCGTGAACCTGAACCCGATCGCCAACGAACCCTACTTCGAGGCGGTGGCCATCAACGACCGCCTCGACCTGTCACGGGTAGCGGCCTTCGCCAACATCGACGAAGACGAGCTGATCCAGCTCAACCCGGCATTCAAGAAGCGCATGACCGTGGATGGCCCGCAGCAGCTGCTGGTACCCACCGCCAAGGCGCAGCTGCTGAGCGACAGCCTGTCCAACCTCAAGCCCGAGCAGCTGGTCAGCCTGCAGCCGAACAAGGCGGTGTTCGCCCGCGCCGTGGCCGAAGCCAAAGCCCCGGTGGCGGCGCGCAGCTACCGGGTCAAGCGCGGCGACAACCTGGGCGCCATCGCCAAGGCCAACCGCGTTTCGGTCAAGGACATCAAGCGCTGGAACCGACTCTCCGGCAACAGCGTGCGCGCTGGCCAGGTTCTGGCCCTGCGCGGAGGCAGCGCGCCGAGTGCTGCTGGCAATCGGGTAGCCGCCTCCGGGCAACGCTCCACGCAGTACAAGGTACGCAAAGGCGATTCGCTGTACCTGGTGGCCAAGCGCTTCAACGTGGAAATGAAGCACCTCAAACGCTGGAACCCGCGCAGCGGCCATGCCCTGAAGCCAGGCCAGACCCTCACCGTCTACCTCTCGCATTGATATAGTTACAGGGGCTGCTTTGCAGCCCATTCGCGGGCACGCCCGCTCCCACAGGTTTTTCACCGCCATCAAGGCCGGTGTTGTACCTGTGGGAGCGGGCGTGCCCGCGAATGGGCCTGAGAAATACCCACTGGAAAACCCCTGCCCCCTCTCTTTTTCCAACCCCACCAAGCTGTTACTGTACCCCGATCAAAGCCCAACGCCTCTGGATCGGATGCCGACTTGATACGTCCCCTCCTGCTGTCACTCAGCCTGGCCTTGAGCTTTCCCGCAGCCGCGATGGTGAGCGAAAGCCACGGATACGCGCAGTTCGGCACGCTCAAGTACCCAGCCACATTCACCCATTTCGACTGGGTCAACCCGCAAGCGCCCAAGGGCGGCACCTTGCGGGCCATGGCTTTCGGTACCTTCGACACCCTCAACCCCTACACCTTCAAGGGGTCGAGCCCGATTACCACGCCCAATTTCCAGCAATACGGCATCAGCGAGCTGAACGAGCCGCTGATGGTCGGCACCGGCCAGTACGACCCGTCCGGCGACGAGCCGACCTCCAGCTACGGCCTGATCGCCCGCTCGGTGGAGTACAGCGAGGACCGCAGCTGGGTGGTGTTCAACCTGCGCCCGGAAGCCCACTGGCATGACGGCAAGCCGATCACCTCGGCAGACGTGGCCTTCTCCTATCGCACGCTGCTCAAGGATGGCCACCCGATCTACCGCACCAACCTGCAGGAAGTGCAGCGGGTGGACATCCTCGGCCCGCTGCGCATCCGCTTCGTGTTCAAGCGCGCCGGCAACCCGCTGCTGATCCTGCGCCTGGGCGAAATGCCGGTGCTGCCCAAGCACTACTGGCAAAAGCGCGACTTCAAGGCCACCACCTTCGAGCCCCCGCTGGGCAGCGGCCCCTACCGCATCACCCAGGTCCAGCCTGGGCGCCGGCTGGTGTTCGAACGGGTGAAGAACTACTGGGGCAAGGACCTGGCGGTAAACCGTGGCAAATACAACTTCAACCGCGTGGAATACGAGTTCTACCGCGACGCCACGGTCGCCTTCGAAGCGTTCAAGGCCGGCGAGTTCGACATCTATATCGAGCACCAGGCGAAGAACTGGGCCAACGGCTACAACTTCCCGGCCGTGCGCCGGGGCGAGGTGATCAAGGCGCAGATCCCGCACCGCATCCCCACGCAAACCCAGGGCCTGTTCATGAACAGCCGCCGGGCCACCTTCAGCGACCCACGGGTACGCCAGGCGCTGGGGCTGATGCTCGACTTCGAGTGGACCAACCGCGCCCTGTTCAGCGGCGCCTACCGCCGCTCGACCAGCTATTACCCCAACAGCGAATTCGCCGCTACCGGCCTGCCTACCGGCAAGGAGTGGCTGCTGCTGGCGCCGTTCCGTGACCAGTTGCCGGCCAGCTTGTTCAGCGAACCCTACAAGGTCAGCCAGACCGATGGCCGTGGCATCAGCCGCCAGACCTTGCGCCAGGCCCTCGGCCTGCTCGCCGAAGCCGGCTGGAAGCTGAACGGCCAGCGCCTGGTCGACAGCAAGGGCCAGCAGCTGCGCATGGAGCTGCTGCTGGTAAACCCCAACCTTGAACGCATCCTGCAACCGTATGTCGAAAACCTGGCCAGCATCGGCATCGATGCGCGCTTGCGTACCGTGGACCGCGCCCAGTACAAACAACGCCTGGACCAGTTCGATTTCGACATGATCCTGATGACCTTGAACCAGACGCTAAGCCCCGGCCTCGAACAGTGGCTGTACTTCCACTCCAGCCAGGCAACCACCAAGGGCAGCAAGAACTATGCTGGGGTCAAGGACCCGGTGGTCGATCATCTGCTCGACACCCTGCTCGCCGCCCGTACCCGCGATGACCAGGTCGCCGCCGCCCGCGCCCTGGACCGCGTGCTCTCATGGCAGTACTACATGATCCCCAACTGGTACCTCGACAATCATCGCCTGGCCTACCGCAACCGGTTCGCCTTCGTCACCACGCCGCCCTACACCCTTGGGCTGAACAGCTGGTGGATCAAGACTTCGGAGAAAGCCCAATGACGCCAACGCACCGACTGCGCCGGCTGGCCGGCAGCCTGTTGCTTGCCTGCCTGAGCCTTCCCGCCCTGGCCGCACCGCAACATGCGCTCACCCTGTACGACGAGCCACCCAAGTACCCCGCCGACTTCAAGCACTTCGCCTACGTCAACCCTGACGCACCCAAGGGTGGCACCTTCCGCCAGTCCAGCTTCGGCGGTTTCGACAGCCTCAACCCGTTCATCAACAAGGGCGTGCCGGCCGAGAACATCAGCAGCATCTACGACACCCTGATGCGCCAGAGCCAGGACGAGCCGTTCACCGAGTACGGCCTGGTGGCCGGCAAGATCGAAAAGGCCCCGGACAACAGCTGGGTGCGTTTCTACCTGCGCCCCGAGGCACGCTTCCACGACGGCCACCCGATGCGCGCCGACGACGTCGTATTCACCTTCAATGCCCTGATCAAGGACGGCGCGCCGCTGTACCGCCAGTACTACGCCGACGTCGCCGAAGTGGTCGCCGAAGACCCGCTGACGGTGCTGTTCACCTTCAAGCACAAGAACAACCGCGAGCTGCCGCTGATTCTCGGCCAACTGCCGGTACTGCCCAAGCACTGGTACGAAAGCCGCGACTTCAACCGCGGCAACCTGGAAATCCCGCTGGGCAGCGGCCCGTACAAGGTCGCCGAGGTCAAGGCCGGGCGCTCGGTGCGCTACGAGCGGGTCAAGGACTACTGGGCCAAGGACCTGCCGATCAACCGCGGCTTCTACAACTTCGACGTCATGACCTTCGATTCCTACCGCGACACCACCGTCGCCCTGGAAGCACTCAAGGCCGGTGCGTTCGACTATGCGCTGGAAGTCAGCGCGAAGAACTGGGCCACCGCCTACAACGTACCCGCCGTGCGCGATGGCCGCCTGATCAAGGAAGAATTGCCCAACGGCAACCCCACCGGCATGCAGGGCTTCATCTTCAACATCCGCCGCCCGGTGTTCCAGGACGTGCGCGTGCGCCAGGCGCTGAGCCTGCTGCTGGACTACGAGTGGACCAACAAGCAGCTGTTCAACGGCGCCTACACCCGTACCGGCAGCTACTTCGACAATTCGGAAATGGCCGCCCGCGGCCTGCCCGGCCCCAGCGAGCTGAAAATCCTCGAACCGCTGCGCGGCAAGGTCCCCGAGCAGGTATTCAGCGAAGCCTTCCGCAACCCGGTCAGTGACGGCAGCGGCATGATCCGCGAACAGCAGCGCGAGGCCTACAAGCTGCTGCAGGAAGCCGGCTGGAAAATCGTCGACGACAAGATGGTCGACGCCCAGGGCAAGCCGGTGAGCATCGAGTTCCTGCTGGCACAGACCGAGTTCGAACGCATCCTGCTGCCGTTCAAGCGCAACCTCGCCGACCTCGGCATCGACCTGAACATCCGCCGGGTCGACGTGTCCCAGTACATCACCCGCCTGCGCTCGCGCGACTACGACATGATCGTCGGTGGCTACCCGCAGTCCAACTCGCCGGGCAACGAGCAGCGCGAGTTCTGGTCCAGTGCCGCCGCCGACAACCCCGGCAGCCGCAACTTCATCGGCCTGCGCGACCCCGCCATCGACCAGCTGGTGGAACAGCTGATCAACGCCGATTCGCGGCAGAGCCTGATCGACCACTGCCGGGCCCTCGACCGCGTACTGCTGTGGGGCTACTACGTGATCCCCAACTGGCACATCAAGACCTGGCGCGTGGCCTACTGGAACCACATCGGCCACCCGGACGTCTCGCCCAAGTACGACATCGGTATCGACACCTGGTGGATCAAGCCCGGCGTAACCCCGGCCGTCAGCGAAACCACTGCGGACGAGGCCGAATAACATGCTGGCCTACATCCTGCGCCGCCTGCTGCTGATCATCCCGACCCTGTTCGGCATCCTGATCATCAACTTCATCATCGTCCAGGCCGCCCCCGGTGGCCCGGTCGAGCAGATGATCGCCAAGCTCGAAGGGTTCGAAGGCGCCACCAGCCGTATTGCCGGTGGCGGTGCCGAAGTGTCCGTGGCCGGCTCCAACTACCGCGGCGCCCAGGGCCTGGACCCGGCACTGATCGCCGAGATCGAACGCATGTACGGCTTCGACAAGTCGCCGCCCGAGCGCCTGTGGATCATGATCAAGAACTACGCCCGGCTGGACTTCGGCGACAGCTTCTTCCGCGATGCCAAGGTCATCGACCTGATCATCGAGAAGATGCCTGTGTCGATTTCGCTGGGGCTGTGGAGCACGCTGATCATGTACCTGGTGTCGATCCCGCTGGGCATTGCCAAGGCCGTGCGCCACGGCAGCCATTTCGACGTGTGGACCAGTTCGGCGATCATCGTCGGCTACGCCATCCCGGCGTTCCTGTTCGCCATCCTGCTGATCGTGCTGTTCGCCGGCGGCAGCTACTTCGACTGGTTCCCGCTGCGCGGCCTCACCTCCAACAACTTCGACGAGCTGAGCACCACCGGCAAGGTGCTGGACTACTTCTGGCACCTGGTGCTGCCGATCACCGCGCTGGTCATTGGCAACTTCGCCACCATGACTTTGCTGACCAAGAACAGCTTCCTCGACGAGATCAACAAGCAATACGTGGTCACCGCCAAGGCCAAAGGCCTGAGCCGGCCACGGGTGCTGTACGGCCATGTGTTCCGCAACGCCATGCTGCTGGTGATTGCCGGTTTCCCTTCGGCGTTCATCGGCATCTTCTTCACCGGTTCCTTGCTGATCGAAGTGATCTTCAGTCTCGACGGCCTCGGCCTGATGAGTTTCGAGGCAGCCATCAACCGTGACTACCCGGTGGTCTTCGGCACGCTGTTCATCTTCACCCTGCTGGGGCTGGTGGTGAAACTGATCGGCGACCTGACCTACACCCTGGTCGATCCACGCATCGACTTCGCCAGCCGGGAGCACTGACATGGCCTTGTCCCCCCTCAACCGCCGGCGCTTCGAGCGCTTCAAGGCCAACCGCCGTGGCTGGTGGTCGCTGTGGCTGTTCCTGATCCTGTTCGGCCTGAGCCTGGGCGCCGAGCTGATCGCCAACGACAAGCCGATTGCCGTGCGCTACGACGGCGCATGGTACTTCCCGGCGTTCAAGCGCTACCCGGAAACCACCTTTGGCGGCGAATTCCCGCTGGAAGCCAACTACAAGAGCCCGTACATCCGCGAACTGCTGGAGAAGAAAGACAGCTTCGTGCTGTGGGCACCGATCCCGTTCAGCTACCAGAGCATCAACTACGACCTGCGCGTACCCGCCCCGGCCCCACCGTCGGCGGACAACTGGCTGGGTACCGACGACCAGGGCCGCGACGTGCTGGCGCGGGTGATCTACGGCTTCCGCATTTCGGTGCTGTTCGCCCTGACGCTGACCCTGCTCAGTTCCATCGTCGGTGTGATCGCCGGCGCCTTGCAGGGCTTCTATGGCGGCTGGGTCGACCTGGCCGGGCAACGCTTCCTGGAAGTCTGGTCGGGCCTGCCGGTGCTGTACCTGCTGATCATCCTCGCCAGCTTCGTGCAGCCCAACTTCTGGTGGTTGCTGGGCATCATGCTGCTGTTCTCGTGGATGAGCCTGGTGGACGTGGTGCGCGCCGAGTTCCTGCGCGGGCGCAACCTGGAATACGTGCGCGCAGCCCGCGCATTGGGGATGCGCAACGGCGCGATCATGTACCGGCACATCCTGCCGAACGCCATGATCTCGACCATGACCTTCATGCCGTTCATTCTCACCGGCGCCATTGGCACCCTCACTGCCCTGGACTTCCTCGGCTTCGGCCTGCCGCCGGGCGCACCATCGCTGGGCGAACTGGTGGCCCAGGGCAAGTCCAACCTGCAGGCCCCATGGCTGGGCATCAGCGCCTTCGCCGTGCTGGCGCTGATGCTGAGCCTGCTGGTGTTCATCGGCGAATCCGCCCGCGATGCCTTCGACCCGAGGAAGTGACATGAGTGAACAGAACCTGATCGAAGTGCGCGACCTGGCAGTGGAATTCGTCACCGGAGACCAGGCCCACCGTGTGGTGAACGGCATCAGCTTCGACATCCGCAAGGGTGAGACGCTGGCACTGGTGGGCGAGAGTGGCTCGGGCAAATCGGTTACCGCGCACTCGCTCCTGCGCCTGCTGCCCTACCCCCTGGCGCGCCACCCCAGCGGTAGCATCCGCTACGAGGGCAAGGACCTGCTGCAGCAGAACGAGAAGACCATGCAGCGCATTCGCGGCAACCGCATTGCAATGATCTTCCAGGAGCCGATGACCTCGCTGAACCCGTTGCACTGCATCGAGAAGCAGATCAACGAAATCCTCCTGCTGCACAAGGGCCTGACCGGCAAGGAGGCCACGGCGCGCACCCTGGAACTGCTGGAGATGGTCGGCATTCCCGAGCCACGCAAGCGCCTGAAGGCCCTGCCCCACGAATTGTCTGGCGGGCAGCGCCAGCGGGTGATGATCGCCATGGCCCTGGCCAACGAGCCGGAACTGCTGATTGCGGACGAGCCGACCACGGCGCTGGACGTGACCGTGCAGTTGAAGATTCTCGAACTGCTCAAGGAACTGCAGGCGCGTCTGGGCATGGCCCTGCTGCTGATCAGCCATGACCTGAACCTGGTGCGGCGCATCGCCCACCGTGTGTGCGTGATGCAGCACGGGCAGATTGTCGAGCAGGCCGAATGCGCCAGGCTGTTCAGCGCACCGCAGCACCACTACACGCAGATGCTGATCAATGCCGAGCCCAGCGGGCTGCCGGCGCACAACCCGGTGGGCGCGCCATTGCTGGAGGTGGATGACCTCAAGGTGTGGTTCCCGATCAAGAAGGGGCTGCTGCGGCGCACGGTCGACCATGTGAAGGCTGTGGACGGGATCAACTTCAGCTTGCCGCAAGGGCAGACGCTGGGGATTGTCGGCGAGTCCGGGTCGGGCAAGTCGACTTTGGGTTTGGCGATCTTGCGGCTGATCTCCAGCCAGGGCGGCATTCGCTTTCATGGGCAGGATCTGGAAGGGCTGAACCAGAAGGCCGTGCGCCCGTTGCGCCGGGAAATGCAGGTGGTGTTCCAGGACCCGTTCGGCAGCCTGAGCCCGCGCATGTGCGTGGAGGACATTGTCGGCGAAGGGTTGCGCATTCACCGCATTGGCACGGCGCAGGAACAGGAAGCAGCGATTATTGCGGCCCTGGAGGAAGTGGGGCTGGACCCACGCACGCGGCATCGCTATCCGCATGAGTTTTCCGGTGGGCAGCGCCAGCGCATTGCCATTGCCCGGGCGTTGGTATTGAAGCCGGCGCTGATCCTGCTGGATGAACCTACCTCGGCGCTGGACCGCACGGTGCAGCGGCAAGTGGTGGAGTTGCTGCGCAATCTGCAGCAGAAATACAACCTGACCTACCTGTTCATCAGCCATGACCTGGCGGTGGTCAAGGCGTTGAGCCACCAGTTGATGGTGATCAAGCATGGGCATGTGGTGGAACAAGGGGATGCGCAGGCGATCTTCCATGCGCCGCAGCATCCGTATACCCGGCAGTTGCTGGAGGCGGCGTTCTTGGAAGTGGATGCGGCTAGTTAGCTTTTAGGGGCTGCTGCGCAGCCCATCGCCGGCAAGCCAGCTCCCACCCCGACCGCGCCGGCTTCAAGCCATGCGCTATCCCTGTGGGAGCGGGCTTGTTCTGGTCAAGTTTTTCCGGACACCGGTTACGGTGATCAAGCCGCCTGCTGCTCCATAGCTATTGGTGACAGGTAGTCGTTGTGGCTGTGGAGCCTGATTCGGTTGTATCGCATGAAGAAGCTGGTCATATCCTGCTTGGCTTCTTCAATTTCCTTGTAGCCCTTGGGCGGCACCCATTCT